>NZ_JBHHJV010000039.1:0-21043 GCF_042136355.1 Peribacillus sp. Hz7 | reverse complement strand
TTTCGGGCAAGGACCCTGTCGGGCAGCATAAACTGACATCCACCTCATGGAAAGGTTGGACGAAGGAATTTTGGAGCGAAGACTCTGTGAGACATGGGAGGGTTGACCTCCATGAGAGACGTGGAGACCACTAGTGCAACTATAATTTAACTGGATACCCACTTATTGGATAACAGTGGTTAAGTGGCTAAAGGTTTTTTAACTCCTTGGCTCCAAAAATATCCTTCACTTCCCCCTAATCCCAATAAGAGAATGACTAACACATGTAAGCGACTTTAAAATTTTAAGAAAACAGGAGAAAACAAGAGATATTCCTTATTTTATAGAGGGAGTTTAGTTCAATAAATAATTATGATAAATGGCTCTTGTTACAGTATGCAGCGTATTATAATGTTAAAACGACTTCAACGTGACAATTTTATATTTGCTTTGTTTATGTAGTTTAATTCCATAGGAGGGTTACATATGGAAGACTTAAAATTAGAATTACATATTGTAGGAATATATGGCAGCTTACGTAAAAACCCGTTTAGAAATTACTAAAAAAATAAAATGCTTCAATATAGATTAAAACAACTTTTTGGTGAGGATATAATAAATTGAAGCAAGATAAGGTTTTCTTGCGATTGTTAAAAATGTTTTTTAGGAAGGGTAAAGAAAAATGCTTTATATATGGGATATTGAGAAGATAATTAAAAATATATTACAAGAGCTCAAACTAAATATAAATGTTGAATTCAACAATAAACTCACTGCACCGATGAGTTATAACGTTTCGACAAATACGATAAAGTTTAACTACATACAAATTAACGGATATAACGCTAAAATTAACTTTAAAATTAAAGAAACAGATGAAAACTTTGTGAAAATTATTCTTTATCATCAGCTCGGTTATTATTTAGAATTTAGGAAAAATACACGAGTTTTAAAGACTCTCATTTATGGTAAAGAAGACGAAAAGGAACAGCTTTTAGCAGAAATCGAAGAGAATTCTTGGGAATGTGGAAGAACACTGGTACCCGAATATCTATTAAAAGCATATGATCAAGTACGTGAATTGGATAAACTTTGGGACACATAGGTTTTCAAAATCATACAACTCTCGATTCGATTGAATAACAGAAGCTACAGGTGTGATGACTTTGGGGAAACGTAAAGGTTAATCTATAATCCCATGATATCCATTCATCGTAAATAAAGCATTTTGAATGTATTTCTCTTAGTTTCTGATGTCATCTTCTATAAATAATTCAATGCTCACTAAATCCTTTCCGAAAGAAGTATTTCTTAAAGAATATAAAAAAGAATATGAAAGAATCTCTATATTAATGTGAATTTATAATACAAAACTAGCTAGAAAGGTGGTAAATAGATGGTGGAAGATATTGAGTGGGAATATATTGATTCTTTTCCTTCTGATATGGATGAAAAGGATTTACTTAAAAAGGTACAGCCTAAAATTAAGCAGCAAGAACAATTATTTTATAAAGAAATAGAAACCAAGGAAAATAAGATTACAGAGTTGAAAGAGGAAAACAAGAAATTCCTAAAGTTATTAGCAAATGAAGTGATAGAAAAAGTTGATTACGATGAAGCGGTTAATGAAAATATAAAAGTAATTAAAGAGTTACAATCAGAAATACTTCAAAAGAAAGATATGCTGAAGCAGTACGCAAAAAATACAGAGATGCTTCAAAAAGTCCAACATGAGTTAAAAAGCTCATAGATATAAAAGATATAACACCAGAGTTACTTCATAAACTTATTTACAAAATAGAGGTAAAAGAAAACAAGGATCTTATTATCCATTACCGTTTCTCTAACCCTTTTTCTGTAAATTGAAGTAGTGACCAGTACTCGACACACGTTGAGTGTATCTCGCAACTCATTTTAAAAGAAGACAACTAAATAGAACACTTCTATTTGACTGAACCCAGTAAACGGAAGCGTTACAACTCAGGGGCTAAGGTATCATTTTTTCGTTATTGATAAAGTAGGAATTGACAGTTTAGATACTTTACCCGTAAAGTTGCTTATGATGCAAATTAAAACGGAGGAGAACAGATGCAATTCATTAATAATCTACTTCTGAATATGGAACTAGATCCTAAATTAGTAGAATATCTTTCGATTATAATCAAGACTCTGCTTATAGGGCTTATCTGTATCGTAGCAAATTTTATTTCAAAGAGAATAGTGATCAGGATCATTACTCGTATCGTTACAAACTCCAAAATCAAGTGGGGTCCAATCATTTTGGAGAGAGAAGTTTTTCGAAAGTTATCCCATATTGTTCCTGCGGTCATTATTTATTCGTTTGCTTCAACCTTTCCAACCTATCAATCAACCATCGAGAAATTGGCCATTGCCTATACGATTATTGTAGGGTTAGTGTTTATACGAAGCTTACTAAATGTATGTAATGATATTTATCAAACCTTTGAAATATCCAAGGTTAAGCCTATTAAAGGATATATTCAGGTGGTTAACATTATTATCATGACTCTCGGGGTCATCTTAGTTATCTCGAACCTAATGGGAAAGAGTCCTCTTATTCTATTAAGTGGTATTGGTGCTCTCTCGGCTGTTTTGATGTTAGTATTTAAAGATTCGTTATTAGGACTAGTGGCAGGAATTCAGTTGACGTCCAATGATATGGTTCGGGTTGGTGACTGGATTGAAATGCCAAAGTATGGAGCAGATGGTGACGTTATTGATATTTCTTTAAATACCGTAAAGGTTCAAAATGGGGACAAAACGATTACGATGATACCAAGTTATGCCCTTATTTCCGATTCATTTAGAAACTGGAGAGGAATGCAAGGTTCAGGCGGCCGACGAATCAAGCGCTCTTTGTACATAGATACCAGTAGTATCACGTTTTGTACCGAGGAAATGATTGAAAAATTTATAAAAGTTCATTACCTTTCAGACTACATTATTCAAAAGGAAAGGGAAATTACTGAGTATAATACCAAAAATGAAATAGATAGGAACAATCCTGTGAATGGTAGGGCCCTTACCAATATCGGTGTTTTTAGGGGATATATCAGCAATTACCTCAAAAATCACGAAGGAATCAATCAGGATATGCCCTTAATAGTTAGACAGCTGGCACCTAGTGAATACGGGCTGCCTCTAGAAATTTATGCATTTACAGATTCCGTACAGTGGGCAGTGCATGAATCTGTGCAATCTGATATCTTCGACCATCTATTTGCTGTTGCACCAGAGTTTGGACTTAGAGTATTCCAAAATCCATCTGGGGCTGATGTAAGAAACGTGGTAGAAGAATCGAGCAACAAAGCCTTAAGTGGCGAAAGAAGCTATTGAAATAATCAATCACCGAAACAAAACCGGCTGTCTTAAATAACACAGTCGGTTTTTTCTAATTCAAGAGACTACTTTGGTAACTCTCTACACTTGGTTGTTGTCAATTCTTGTATATATTTCTCAAGCTCAGGCATGTCCACTTCTCTGGCTATTCCTATGGATAATTCAATATCATACCAATTCATTATAACAGCATTAATTATAGCTCACAAAAGACTCACCAACATCCCATGTGTTGCCGCATACACTTTAGACATGTGGAGTGCTGTTCACTACTTGTAAGGAAAGATTAATAAGAAACGTAACAGTGAGGTAAAGAGCCTTTTCATTTAGAAAGGCTCTTTAGTGTTATGAAGGTATATAAGTGTAGCAGTAACTGAATATATACTTGGCCATCTGTGCTAAGCATTTGGAATACAAGGAGTGACCTCTACGCTGCCAGAGATAGACATGGTTTCGGATTATAACAGATTGAGCTTGAGAATATTGATATAACGGGCTTGATTTTTAGTATGTTGGATTTAGTAGGGAGTGGTTGGGGACAGTTTGTTTATATTGTGTCCCCAAGCTGTCCCCAATTCTAAAGTGCCATGTTGAAAGAGTAATACCTATTAACCTAATAAATGTTGACACGTTGAAGGAAAAACATTAAGCAGAGAGGATGGATAGGCATGGTGTTTCGGATTAATCGAACTGAACCCTACCATAAATAGACGCGTTTTTTGAAAAACTCCCCTATGAGTAAACAATCGCTATTCGGCTTAAAATATTATAAAAGAAAGGAGGTAGCCCTTTATGCACTCAATTAACAAAATAGGAAAGAGTTTTTGGTATATCACTCCAATATCGGTGACCGACCGGCCCATTCTGGGGATGGTGGTAGGCAAAAACAAGACATTAATGATTGATGCAGGCAACTCGGAAGACCATGCAAATTATTTTTTGAAAGAACTTTTAAAAAGGGAGGTCCCTAATCCTGATATGGTTGTTCTTACTCATTGGCATTGGGATCATATCTTTGGTCTTTCAGCATTACCTAATACAGTTTCTATAGCTTCCAAAGAAACAAAAAAAGAAATAGAGAAGCTAATTCCGCTTTCATGGTCAGACGAGGCATTAGATGCACGAGTAAAAGAAGGATCGGAAATTGAATTTTGTGCGAATGCAATTAAGGAGGAATTCACGGATCACCGAGACATCACGATTGTCTTGCCGGATTTAACTTTCGAAAAACGAGTGGAAATGGACCTTGGCGGGGTAACCTGTATCGTACAACACGTTGGAGGGGATCACGCTCGAGATTCAGTAATCGTGTATATTGAAGAAGAAAAGATTCTTTTTCTTGGTGACTGCATTTATCCTGATATTTTTTCCGAAAAAGAAAACTATACAATCAAAGAAACACTACATCTATTAGATGAATTAGAATCATTTGATGCAGATACATATATACCTTCACATCAAAAGCCGATTTCAAAAAAGGAATTTAATCAGGAAGCAACCAAGCTTAGAACCATTGCGAAATATACAGATATTTGCAGTGGTGATAAACAGAAAATCATTGAGGAATACGAAAAGTACGTAAAAAGGGAACTTACAGAAGACGAAAGAGAAACCATTGCCAACTTTGTAAATGGTTATTAAATGACCCCTTGTGTTTAGCAGGGAAAGATCAGTTAAGGAACCCACTATTCAAGTAGTGGGTTTTAGCCTTTAGTTAACTATTTTAATGGGGGTGTCTATTTCGTTCATTAAAGCTAGTTTTCTTTCCTCGACCCGTTGTTTATGCATGTAAAAAAACCTAGTAAAAACTAGGTTTTATAAAACGAAACTAACGATGATACCTGAAAGTATGCTTACAAGTGTGGCGCCATATAATAGTTTCAATCCAAAACGTGCGACGACATTCCCTTGCTGTTCATTCAAACTTTTGACCGCTCCGGCAATAATGCCAATGGATGAGAAGTTGGCAAAGGAAACCAGGAATACAGAAAGAATCCCGAGTGTGCGGGCGCTAAAGTGATGATTGCCTCCGGACAAATCCATCATCGCGACAAATTCGTTGGTCACTAGTTTAGTCGCCATAATCCCCCCGGCCCCAACTGCCTCCGATAAAGGAATCCCCATAATAAAGGCAATTGGGGCAAAAAGATAACCTAATAGCCGTTGAAAGGAAATGTTAAATATTAGCTCAAACACATTATTGATTCCCGCCATTAAAGCAATGAACCCAATCAGCATGGCCCCGACGATAATTGCAACCTTAAAACCATCAAGGATATACTCCCCGATCATTTCAAAAAAGGATTGTTTTTCCGACCTCTGTATTTCTAATATATCTTCACTTGGTTTTACCTCGTACGGATTAATAATAGAAGCAATGATAAAACCGCCAAATAAATTTAAAACTAAAGCTGTGACAACATATTTTGGCTCAAGCATCGTCATATAAGCGCCAACTATGGATATTGATACAGTAGACATCGCCGAAGCACATAGAGTATACATGCGCTGTTTTGAAATCAGGCCGAGTTGTTTTTTTAACGTGATGAAAACCTCCGATTGTCCGACCATCAACGAGGCAACTGCATTATATGATTCAAGTCTGCCCATTCCATTCACTTTACTTAATAGCCATCCAATTCCCTTCATGAGGAACGGGAGAATTTTCAGATGTTGGAGAATCCCAATTAATACAGAAATAAATATAATTGGCAATAATACAGTTAAAAAGAAGGGTGCCTCTCCCTCGTTCGCCATGCCGCCAAACACAAAGGAAACCCCTTCGTTTGCGTATTCGAGTAGTATGCTAAAAATTGTAGATATTCCCATGATGATGTTGAGGCCGAATTCTGTATTTAACAGTAACACTGATAAAATAATTTGGATGATAATCATCATGATAATTGGTTTGAATTTTACTACTTTTCGATTGGAGCTTGCCAACCAAGCCAATAACAATACAACAAGAATACCTAAAATAGAAATACCGTATCGCATATGTAACCTCCTGATGAATTTAAACATTATGTACATGCTTCGAGTATAATTACCGCTCGTATCGTAATCTCTTTTATTTGTGATTGCCACGGATATTATGCCCATATTTTACAAAAAGAACCGGACATAATAGGTGGAAAAAGACGATTTGAGAAATTTCAAGATGGGTAAATTGAGGAAATAAAAGGAGAAAAACTGCCAGTTAAATAGGTGTGGTGAAGCGTACCATAAGTAATATAATGAGGCTTTTACGCATATAAGAAAGAAATACTGTCCAGATTCTTTAATTAAAGTTCAAAGCATAAACAAACAATGATCTTTTAATAGTCCATACAGCAAATCCTTACTCCGCTTGTGCTCTTATTGTGAGAATGAAGAAAAATGATAGATAGAAGGTGACAAACATGGAAGCAATCGTCCTAGCTGCTGGATATTCCAGCCGAGCGAATGCATTTAAAATGACTTTTCCGATGGGGCAAATGAGCGTGTTGGAGCAAACGATTTCTAAATTTGAAGGATTATGCAGCAGGGTCATCGTCGTAGCTGGGTTTCAAGCGGAAATCATCCAAGAGGAAATTGCCAAAATCATCAGTAAAAATTCCTATTCATTTCAGATCAAGTTTGTTTATAATGAAAACTTTAATCAGGGAATGTTTCATTCCATTCAAAAGGGCTGCAACGAAGTAAATGCCCCAACCTTCTTTATAACACCCGGAGATTGTCCGCTTGTTAAAAAAGAGACTGTTCAGCTACTAGCAAAACACAAAGGAGACGTGGTTATTCCCAGCTTTGACTATAAAGGCGGCCATCCCATCAAATTATCAAGTGAAGTGAAGCAGAAAATTCTCGAAACCAACCCAGAAAGTAATTTACGTGTGGTCCTGGGCGGTTACGAAAAGCAATACATGAATGTAGATGATGCGGGAGTATTAATGGATATTGATACGCCGGAGGATTACCAAAAAGCCATTGATTATGATAAAGCTTTAAATTTCTCGAAGTAAAAATATAATTAAAAACTACGAAAATCTTGAATAGAAATGAATCATAAAAGATCATTCTCATTGATAAAATTGTAGGAAGAGGTTTCTATTCAGAATATGTCCCTTTAAAAAAATGAGTCGAAGGGTGTTGTTGCAATGAATCTCAAAGACATAAGCACCTCAGTGCCCAAAAAGGACCATACAGGCAAAGTATCGGGCCAGTTGCCCTATATTAGTGACGTGAAAGTGGAAAATATGGTTTATGGTGTTTTGTATCGGTCGCCAATTGCTTATGGAAAAATTATATCCATTCAATTACCTAACCTTCCGGAAGGGTATGAAGCTGTTGGAGCAGAGCATATCCCCGGACCGAATTATGTCAAAATTATCAAAGAAGATCAGCCCATTTTTGCCAATGAATGGGTCAATTATATTGGTGAGCCGATTCTCATGCTCACTGGCAAAGACCTGGATATCCTGTACAGTTTGTTAAATGAAGTGAAGGTTGAATTTGAAGAACATCAGGCTATCTATACATTGGACGAAGCAATCAAGCAAAAATCAGTATCTTTAGTTTTGGCAAGCTATGAATTTGGAGAAAGCTTAGAGAACATTTCAGCTATCGAGCAGGGAGCCCATCAAATCATCGAAGAAGAATATGATACGGGTTATCAGGAGCATGTCTACCTTGAGCCGCAAGGAATGCTCGCCGTTTATAAGGATGATGAAATTGTCGTCCAGGGATCGATGCAATGTCTTTATTATATAAAAAATGCATTGCTAAGCGCATTAGCCTGTGGTGACGAGGAAGTCAGAGTTGTTCAAAGTCCTACCGGTGGAGGTTTTGGCGGCAAAGAAGATTATCCTTCGATGATGGCTTGTCACGTAGCCGTTGCCGCAAGAGCAGTCAAAAAATCGGTAATGCTCGTGTTCGACCGTTCTGAGGATATGCTGGTTACGACGAAAAGACATCCGGCCAAACTCAAATATCGAACGGCCCTTGATAAGGAAGGAAATATTGTGAGCATGTGTGTTGACATCTTTCTCGATGGAGGGGCGAATGTGGGATTGAGCTCTGTCGTGCTGCAGCGCGCATTAATAAACAGTGCCGGTGTTTATAAAATTCCGCATTTTCATGCAAAAGGCTATGTCTTAAAAACCAATACCGTTCCGAACGGCGCCTTCAGAGGCTTTGGGGCTCCACAAAGCTTTGCCGGAATCGAAAGTCATATTGGACATCTTAGTAAACTGGCAAAAATCGACCCGCTTGAATATAAACGAAAATACCTCGTCAAACAAGGAGACCCCACCATCACCAAAGGTAAATTCCGCGACCCGATATTAGTGGAAGAAATGATTGAGGACGTACTCAACGTGTCAGAATACAAAAAGAAAAAAGAAGATTTTCAGCGCTTAAATCAACAAAATCAGCGCTATAAAAAGGGCATAGGAACTTCGCTGTTCCTCCACGGCTGTGGATTTACAGGCAGCGGCGAAAGAGATCATATTAAAGCAACGGTGAAGCTGGTTAAATCAAAGGACGGCAAGGTTATGCTAAAAATCTCAAACTCTGATATGGGACAAGGTATTTTGACGACGTTGTGTAAAATTGTCGCCAAAGAACTTGACCTTCCGTTCGAAGATATTTTGTACCCTTATCCCGACACAAAAGAGGTTCCCGACTCGGGTCCGACAGTAGCTTCCAGGACGACGATGATTGTCGGAAAATTGCTTGAACGGGCCGCAAAAAAACTTAAGGATCAGTGGCAAACAGGGGTGAAACAGGAAGTAGTTGAGCACTATGTTCACCGTGAAATGATTCCTTGGGACGAGAAAACCTTCACTGGAGATGCCTACCCGGCTTATTCATGGGGCGTTAATATCGTTGAAGTAGAAGTTGATACGTTAACAGGAAATATAAAGTTAGAAAAAGTATACGGCAATTATGAAGTTGGGAAGGTTATCGATGAACGGATTATGAAAGGCCAAATTGACGGTGGTTTGGCTCAAGGGCTAGCATACGGTTATCTAGAAAAGATGACGTCAAAGCAAGGTAGAATCCAACAAAAAAGCATATCGGATTATGGACCGCCGACTTCATTGGATGTTGTTTCAATCGAAAGCAAGGTTTTTGATAACCCCTATGCTGATGGTCCATACGGGGCGAAGGGCGCAGGTGAATTGACTTTAATCGGAGGCGCTCCAGCAGTCCAAGCTGCGATCGAGGATGCCCTGCAAACTTCTTTTCAGCAAATTCCGATTACACCGGAAGTCATTATTGAAAGTCTTTGGATGAAAGAAGGTGAAGAGGGTTGATTAAATTCACACTAAATGGAAGAACGGTAGAAACTGACGCCCCTGCTACAGCAAGATTACTAGATTTATTAAGAGATGAGTTTGAGTTAATCGGAACAAAGGAAGGCTGTGGTGAAGGGGAGTGCGGAGCCTGCAGTGTTTTTGTGAATAACCTCCTGCAAAACAGCTGCCTTATTCCAATTGGCTCGATTGCTGGTGCCGATATTCAAACGATCGAAGGCATCATTGAAACGGAACAATTTAAAATTTTAGATGAGAGCTATTCCATCGCCGGGGGAGTGCAATGCGGCTATTGCATTCCGGGGATGATTATGGCAAGTGCAGCTTTGTTATCTAAAAATCCTCATCCTTCAGAGGCTGAAATTCGTGAAGGCATCTCCGGAAATCTGTGCCGATGTACGGGCTACAATATGATTGTTGAGGCGATTAACCTAGCAGCTAAAAAAGGTGATGGCTTATGGTAGAGAAAATAACAGCGTATCGCTTCGAGCGTTTAGACGAAACGTTGAGCCAATTGAATAGAGAAGATTGTGCAATCATAGCCGGAGGCACCGATGTTATGGTTCTTCACAAAAGTAGAAGGGGAGTACCTCCGAAAATCCCTAAACCGATTGTTTTTATTAATCATCTTTCCGAATTAAAGCAGGTGTATCAACATCACAAGGATCTCCACATCGGGGCCTGCTGTACCTATAGTGAATTACTTGAAAATCCGTTGATTCCTTTTGCTTTAAAGAATGCAATTAAAACAATTGCTGCCCCGGCAATTAGAAACAGGGGAACATTAGGCGGTAATATTTGCAACGCCTCTCCAGCCGGTGACATGCTTCCTTTATTATATGTATACAATGCAAAGCTTCTGTTGCGCTCCGTAAATGGTGATCGCATGGTTGCGATTAGCGATTTTATTCAAGGTCCACGACGGGTTCAACGCTTTCACAATGAAATAGTAACGGAGATTATACTGCCGTCCGTATTAGAAGATTCACATGTCGTTTTCGAGAAAGTCGGCAACCGCAACGCAGATGCCATTGCCAAAGTATCGTTTGCGGGTTTCGTCCGGATAAGCAAAGATCGAATCGATGACATTCGATTTGCCTTCGGGGCGGTCGGACCTACGATGGTTCGTTCCATTGATATTGAGAAGAAGCTGGTTGGAAAAACGATACCATTAGCCGATGCAGACATCGCTGCGATTGTGGCAGCCTTCGATAAGATCATTAGACCAATCGACGATCAACGCTCCACTGCGGCTTACAGAAAAACCGTTGCGTTACATCTTTTACGTTATTTTCTTAGCATGAAGCAATATCAACCGAATTAATGTTTAAAAATAGGGGGGAGCTTTTCATGCTGCTGATGGAAAAAGTGGCCATGCTGACGCGTCAAAACGAAACCTTTGCTTTAGCCATGATTATTGAATCAAAGGGCTCGACTCCCAGGCATGTTGGAAAAATGATTGTCTACCGGGATGGTACCATTGAAGGAACTGTCGGAGGGGGCTTGGCTGAACACTATGTGATCGAAGATAGTGTAAAGGCGATCCAAAATGGCCAATCGAAAATCGTTGAATATAAATTGAATAAACATGCAAAAGACGGAATTCAGATGAATTGTGGCGGCACGTTACGGGTCTTTATTGAAGTCTATACAAGCAGGCCTGAACTCGTTCTGGCTGGAGCCGGTCATTTAGGCTATGCGTTGGCAAAGCTCGCTGATTTCCTCGAATATCCTTATTGCATTGTCGATGATCGCGTTGGTTATTGTACGAAGGAACGCTTTCCTAATGCGACAAACCTTTTTGTGAACGAGGATATTGGAAAGGCTTTGCTCGCAGCCAATCTAAATGAAAAGTCATATGTGGTAATTGTTACAAAAGATTGTGATGATATTGTATTAAAAACGGCACTACAATTTCCGATTGCATATGTTGGGATGGTCGCCAGTAAACGCAAGGTCATAAGCATATTTGAAAAGTTAAAAAGTGAAGGGGTCACGCAAGAACAGTTGGAGCAGGTCCATTCTCCAATCGGATTGGAAATTGGCTCGGAAACATCAGAAGAAATTGCCATCAGTATTATCGGACAAATCATCAAAGTAAGCAAGGAAAAAAAGCCTGTAAAAGTGAAACAATTAAATAGATAAGTAGAAAGGTATAACACCTGAGGCAGATAAAGCTAAAATCAAAATGTCTAATAGACAATGGGGTCAGTCCCTGCTGTGTTAAAGTATTGACTCAGTGGGACTAGTAATGAATGCAGTGTACTGTGATACGTTGATTATAAAACGTTCTTTAGAAAATGTTTTTGGCTTGAGTGGAGAGCTTTGTTCTCTCGACTGTTTCGTAGAGCTCATTCTCTTCTTTTTTGTACTAGTGCCTAGCCGCTAGGAAGTGAATGAAGGGGAAAAGGAAGGAAGCTGAAAGTCAGCAAGGTCAAAAAGTAACTGACCCCCACTTATGGCCAAAGGGCGGGTTTGCAAGAAATTATTTCTGAAAGTGATAAAAGTAAAAGCGGGAAACCATGAATTATCAATGTTTTTCCCGCTTTTTATCATTTTATATTTGAGTTACATATAATCATAAACAGAATCATCAAAATAGAGCCAATGATAATATTCAATCTGTGGATCTGTCATCTTGGAAATTTCTTCCCTATTGAATTTTTGTTGTTCAATTAATTTCTGCACTTTGGAATTTCTTTCTACTTGGCTCATCTTAAATCCTCCTTATAGTATGAGAAGTAACAAAGTATTTAAATATTGAAAACGCTTTCTTTTCTTCTTATTTTTATTATATATCTCAATGTGAGATCAAACAAATATCAAATATAGATGATTTTTCAGGAAATAATATAGAAATGTTATTTATCTACTTACTTTGAAGCAGTTAAAGAGGTAAGGTCGAATTGCTAAAGCCTGTGTTTTGTTAAGGGTTATGGATTTGATTCAATGACTGTTCAGGATAACCATCTAAGGGGTTATCTGAAAGTGGACTTACAACTTTTTTCTATTTGTCTTGGTATTTGCACCAGAACCATATTTTAATTCTGAATGAATGGCTGGAATGATATAGACAAAGCAGCAGTAAGTACCGAAGTGGTATATACTGCTGCTTTTTTTGCATTTGTCTTTATGAGGATGGTTCTTAAGCATACAGTTATCAAACAATTCCCTCTTAATTCTCACATAACATAAACTTTTCTATCACATATCTATCACTTAAGCCTTTTACAATACAATTATTAAATAACTCAGCAGACCGAAATGTCCTATTTTTTTAGAATTTCAATTTCCTATTGATGAAACAGGCAGAGAAGAAATGATATGAACATTTAAAGTAACATGGCGTTTTGATAACTAGGAGGAACTAACGATGGCAATTGAAGTTTTTAATCGACATGAAAAAAAGTATATGATCGATGTCGACACTTTTTCAAAAATTCAAATGAGACTTGCTGATTATATGGAGTTGGATGCTTACAACAAAAATAACGCCTATTACACAATAGCAAACCTGTACTACGATACAGCAGATGACGATTTGATTCGTCATTCGATTTCAAAACCCGTTTTTAAAGAAAAGTTGCGCATGAGAGGATACGGTACTCCAAGTTTAGATTCAAAAGTATATATCGAAATCAAGAAAAAGGTAAATGGAATTGTTAATAAACGAAGAAGTTCCATGAAATTAAAGGAAGCATACGGTTTTTTACAATCAGGTATAGCACCTACATACCAGCCATATATGAATCAACAGGTTCTTGGAGAAATTGAGAGTTTCCTTACACAATATCAACTGAAACCAGCAGTGTATCTTGCTTATGATCGAATGGCATACTTCGGTAAGGGAAACCGAGACCTACGGATGTCTTTTGATTTCAATATTCGGAGTAGACGATCTGAACTTATGCTCGAAGCAGGAGATCACGGACAATTAGACGAACAGCGTATGGAACGAGTAATCTACAACTTAATCGGAAATGCAATTAACTACATTGGAGAAGATAAGGAAATTAAAGTGAATTTAATCGATCTAGGAAGTAGAGTACGCTTCGAAGTAATCGATACTGGAAAAGGTATTCCAAGTGAGGAGCTCAACCTGATTTGGGATAGATACTATAAGGCGAAAACTCATAAGCGTTCAATCATAAGCAACGGATTAGGCCTTTCAATCGTCAAAAGCATACTTGAAATGCACCAAGCTGAATTCGGCATAGAAAGTGCTGTTGGTAAAGGGAGTACATTTTGGTTTGAATTAAGAAAATAAAAGCACAAAACACTTGAGAGGGTTCTGGTGCAAATACTAAAAAAATTATCAAAAGGTTCTGGCACCAGAACCTTCTTTTTTATCTACTTTGAAATTTTTTACGATAAAACTTGATCATGCCGGCGACTCTTGCTGTAAGAAGTTTTAATTGAGACAGTTTTAATTCAATTAATGGCTGAGTAAAGGAAATAGTGACTTTGTCAGACAACAGGAGAGTGAGCAGCAATGATATTCCCGCTAGTAATATAAAGTGTTCAGGATTTTTAAAGTAATTTTGGATTTGACTTTCCCTGAATACCTTGACAAAAAAGCCGTGAAGCAAATAAATATATAATGTGTTTTTACCAAGATTGGTGAAGAAATATTGTTTGCGTGGTATAAATCCCATAACACTTACTACCATTAAAACACTTAATAAATAAAATCCAAGTCTTTTAAACATGGCTGCAACCGAGGTGGCACCTAGTTCCTCGTAAGAATTAGACCCAAGAAGCCACTTATAGCTGATATCTGGATAGAAATAAAAGCCGGTAAACACAATCACAAAAACAGCGAGGGCGAGCAGCCTAAACCTTATTTTAAATAATGAATAAATATATTCTTTCTTTAGATAATATCCTAGTAGAAAAAACGGAAAAAATACAAGAGTTCTTGATAGGCTTAAATAATTGGATACCCAGTCTGCGTAGCCAGCCAGCAATCCAATTGCAAGTGAGACTGTAATTGAAATAACGGCTTTATATTTAGCAAAAAGTAAAAGCATCAAGTTCCAGCAAAATAGACTTATTAAAAACCATAATGACCATTGTGGATTAAAAGGGTCCAATGTAATTTCCGACTGGTCATATAAAAAATAATAAAAAACAGAGTAGATTATTTGAAAAATGAGGTAAGGGAAAATCAGTTTTTTCGTAATTTTTTTTACATAGCCTTTTTGGTAAAAACCTTTTGCAAAGAACCCCGATACTAAAATAAATGCAGGCATATGGAAGGTGTATATCACTTTATATATCGTATATATGGTCTCGTTATCTTCAATAAAAGACGTTAGAAAATGGCCAAAAACAACAAAGAATATCAAGATAAATTTTGCGTTATCGAAATAATAATTACGTGTTTTCATGATTCCCTCCAGTACTGACACTTTTTTTAAATTATATTGGCAACTTCTTTGAATGGGTGTGGATTCCCTATTATTTAAACAAATTGAAGGTTTAACGTTATATTTGGTATTTAATTTTAATAATGGTAATTTAATCATTCAGGAAAAGGGTATTGGAAGAAATCAACCTTACAGCAAGCATTTGATACCTATTATCTTTCAGTGAAAAGCCCTTTGATTCTGTGAAAAAAGGGCTTTTTGATTGCAATTTATTTAAAATCTTTGTTTTAACGTACTTTATCCGAGTTATGATATTGGAACTGAAAGAAATGGAAAAAGTGTGAATTAACAGTAAAAATATTACGAAAAATATGTGTAAATTATCATAAGCGGGATTATCGCTAACGTCGGGGAACTTTATCTAATGTTTAAGTAAACATAGTGGGGTAAGAAATGAACTATTTGTTAAGAATGAGCCGGGGAACAGGGAGGAAGTCTGTCCAAAGCGAGATTGAATTCATACATAAATTATTCGGAGCAGCATCATTATTCATAGATGAAAGGGATATTGAGGTTCTCTGTTTCTAACAAGTCATATTTGCACCCAAATCAGTTTTTTTATAAAATCTTTATATTTAGTTCCGATACTGTTACAATAATACGTTTATTTAGGTTATGATGATTAGTATTGGTTCTTAAAAGGACAATAATAATAATGATGACTATACATATGGCAATATTATTTGGAGGTTTATAAATGGATAATAACGATATATTAATTAGGCTAAGATATGCTCTAGATATAAAAAATAAAGATATGGTAGAGATATTTAAACTTGGCGGTATAGAAGTTACAAAAGACGAAGTACTAAAGATCCTTACAAAATCAAAAGATGAGTACGATGATGAAGTTGATGTAGAGGAAACTGAAGGTCAGATCAAATGCAATAATAAGATGTTAGAGTCCTTTTTAAATGGCCTTATTACTTTTAAAAGAGGTAAACAAGATTCAAAACCAGGACAACCTAAAAGCCCTGAACCTACTGAAAAGAACAAGGACCATATGAATAATATGCTGCTTAAAAAATTGAAAGTAGCCCTGCAATTAACAACGGAAGATATACTGGATATCCTTGATGAGGGCGGTATTATTGTATCAAAAGGTGAATTAGGCGCGATTTTACGAAAAGCAGGACATCGAAATTATAAAGAATGCGGTGATAATTTCACCCGTAAATTCTTAAAAGGTTTAGCTTTCACATATAGAGCATAATTTATCGTGCCTGTCGTCTAAGCTATTTAAGTTATTTCTTGCAAAGAATAATAAATGTATGACGATTAACGGTTTTAGAATCAATCTTTTTCGTTTCGTTGTACTTTGAGATTGTATATTTTCTTCTAGAAATAAACGTTTAAAAGTAATTACTTGCTTCCTCGCATATGAAAAAAGTGATATCGGAAGAGGGTAACTTCAAAAGGTCGGTTTGTAACGATTTTTTGAAGTTACCCTTTTATTTTCATTTTTCGTCATGTTGGGAATCGTACTACATGTCTATCAAGCAACATTGTTTTTACATGATTACATGATTATCCAATCATATAGATTTTCATTTAAAAGCGTTTTTAACTTTTAAAAATTAATAGTAATATAATGATAGGTATATAGTTGTGATTTATTATATTTAGAAAAGGAGTCAGTATACGATGGGAGTTATTCGAGGGTTGGGTAAAGCAGTGAATAAGGTTGCCGGTGGAGCGGCAACAGGCGGAGTCAAGATCATAAGTAAAGCTGTTTCTTCTAAAAATGAGAAGCTAGGTGAATATATTAATGAAGTGGGACATAGTGTGATTGAGGCATCCAAAAGTGCGGTTGATTCTGTCGGTCAGTTTGCAGACGGAACCATACAAGGTACTTACGGAGTGCTTAAGAAAAGTGAATATCATAAACAGCAAGGATGGGCTGATATAAAAGATTCTACAGGACGTACTGTAAAGGGCATTGGTTTAGGGATTACATACACGGTAAAGAGTGCAGGTATTACTGTAAGCGGTCTGAAAAATAAAGATAGAGATCAAATTCTTCATGGTCTAAAAAATATAGGGAAAGTGGCAGCTGTCACAACGTTTGCGGTAGGAGTCATTGATATTTTAGATGGAGCTGATTCTGTACAAGCAGAAGAAATTGAAACAAGAAATGATCATTTAAATGGGGGAGAACATGTAGAAACAGGTGTGCCTTTTATGGAAAGAACGGTTGAGTTACCTAATGGAGAGGTCGTAACAGGATCATTCCCTGTATTCGAGTCCCAATTTAGTGTTGTTCTAGTAGAAGAAATGTATCTAGAAAGTGATTATACTCAATTTAATATTGCTAACGAAACGCTCTATCAATCTATTCAGGAAAATCCAGATTTAGCAAAAGAACTAGGTTTATCGCAACTTGATGTACAAGCTTTAGCGAATGGCACAACTCCTGAAGGATATGTCTGGCATCATTCCGAGCAACCGGGTGTTTTACAACTAGTAAATGAAGAAATTCACCAAAATACAGGACATACAGGTGGACGTGAGCTTTGGGGTGGTGGAAGTGAGTATCGTTAGTAATTTTCATTTTATTTCAAATGTGTATGAAATATTGACTAAAAAGGGTAAAGAAGTAGTATAAACAGGCTATTATTATCTTCTAGTTGAATTCCTAATCAAACATAAGATATTGTAACAAATTAATGGGAAGAGTAATAAATGGAGGTGAAATAATGCTAAATAAAATGAAAGGCGGACTTTTTGGGGTTGCTATTGGTGATGCGCTTGGAGGTACCACAGAGTTTATGAGTAAAGAAGAAATCATACATAAATATGGAAGAGTGACCGATATTATTGGAGGTGGATGTTGGGACCTTATACCGGGTGAAACAACAGATGATACCGCCATGACGCTTGCCGTTGCAAAGGGAATTATTACAAATCCAAGCGAACCCATTGAGGAAATTGGCAGAGAATTTTTAAAATGGTTTAAGACAAATCCAAAAGATGTTGGCATCACAATTAGAACGGTTTTTGAGAACTACGAGGAAGACTGGTTCGAAGCTGCAAAAAATGTTCATGATTTACTAGGTGGGAAAAGTGCTGGAAATGGCAGTTTAATGAGATGTTTACCGATTCCTTTAGCGTACTCTGAAAAAGAGAAAATAGATAAAATTACAATTCTCCAATCAAAAATGACTCATTATGATGATTTAGCTTCAGAAGCATGTGCTGTTTATAATCATATTGCTTATCGTCTTCTTAAAGGGGAAGGTCTTAGAACCTCAATAAACCTAGAAACAAAGGGCACAATTTATGAAGCAACATTAGATTCGGTACCAGATTGCAGACCTGACGGGTATGTAGTGAATACGATGAGATGGGTTCTTTATTGGTTATTAACTAGCGAGACATTTGAAGAAGTGGTTGTTGGAGCTACGAATATGGGGGATGATAGCGATACGACTGCTGCTATTGCAGGGGGGCTTAAAGGTATAGAGGTTGGATTTAATGAAATTCCTGAGAAATATATTAGTAAATTAGTGGATAGAGAATTGCTAACACAGATGTCAAATGCTCTTTATGACATCCGTGATAATAAATAAAACGGTTTTAGATAAGAAAAGCACTATTTTAAAAGAATTAGTTTAGGATTGTGGGACTTGCATAGTATGTGTAAGTCCCACAATCCTTATCTAAGACATATTTGTTATTTTGTATTATTCTTCTTAGCTGCATTCTCAAGTTGAGACTTTGGTTGTCTTTCCCGCTCTGCACCTGTTGAATATCCTTGAGGATTTACTCCACTAAATGCTTTTGCACCACGATTTTTTTTACTCATATGACACCTCCTTACACTAGTATTTCCAAAATGCTAAAACTCATTTTGGTTATTTTTGTTAAGTATATCAAGCCCTTTATTGATTATTCTTATAACATAATGTACTTGGGAAGTTGGATTAGAAAATATACAGAGTTTCTCAAACGGTGTGATCCAATACTAAAATGAAAGCTGGTGATATACAATGCATAAAGGTGATGAAGTCTATATTACTAGGACGGGGAAATTTTATCACTACTTCGACGATGACTGTCCCACTACCTCGCGAATTCTAAAGGGGAAAACCCCAGCAAGAAAAATTAAAGAAGAAGAGGCGATAAAGAAGGGATACGCTTTATGCAGACATTGTGCAAAAGAATATGCTGAAGACTTGGCTGAACGTCGGGGCTGCGGTACAGCAACTATTTTCTTTCTAGCAGCAGGTATCGGTGCAAGTTTTACTTTGAAAATTTTCATTTAGATGAACGACATTTCCTACTTTTCATTTTCAGACTATGATAAGTATATGTTGAACAAGCAATGACATTATTTGAATTTGAATATCTATTGATTATTGAAAAATCTTTAGAAAATTATAGCTTTTTCAAACGAGAAAACCCATCGCCTTTAGGTGTGGGATGAGAGTGAGATCGGGTCAAAGAATAGCTTTTGCCATTTCAATTGACTGAAAACCCCACTAAAAAAATTAAGCATTACCATAAATTGTTATATAATGGATGTATAGTAAGGAGGTGAACATAGATGTATGTAACGCAAAGCAACCAAATAAGAGGGCTTTCAAAAGAACAATTTCAACAATTAAGAGAAATGTGTCACTACGCAAAAAATCTATATAATGTAGGACTATACAACATTCGTCAGCACTATTTCTTAGAAAAAACTTTCTTGAAATATGAATCCAACTATCATGTAGCGAAAACAAATGAAAACTATAAATTGCTTCAAGCTGGTGTTTCGCAACAAATCTTGAAAGTAGTAGATCGTTCTTTTAAGAGTTTCTTTAATTTGATTAAAAAGGCTAAAAAAGGAGAATATCGTTTTCAAGACATTAAAATTCCTAAATATTTGAAGAAAGATGGTTTGTTTAATCTCATTTTTTCTACAAATGCCATTCACATAAAAGATGGTTTCTTTCGTGTAGCTGTTTCTAATGC
Organism: Peribacillus sp. Hz7; assembly: GCF_042136355.1. Lineage (NCBI taxonomy): Bacteria > Bacillati > Bacillota > Bacilli > Caryophanales > Bacillaceae > Peribacillus > Peribacillus sp. Hz7. Next base: position 1,020 of record NZ_JBHHJV010000039.1, on the reverse strand, counting down.
CTATAAAAAAGCTAATCCAAATCATGAAGATATTTTAATTCCTTTCCCTTCACGGTTGGAAGGCAAAAAAATCAAAGAAGTTCGGATTGTTCCTCGTAATAACGGACAATTCTTTCGTATTCAATATGTGTATGAACAACCTTGTGAATCTATAGAATTGGACTTTAACAAAGCTTTGGCAATCGACATTGGGCTTAACAATTTAGCTTCTTGTGCTGATACAGATGGGGCATCCTTTTTAGTGGATGGTAAAAAACTCAAATCAATGAACCGTTTGTACAACAAAGAAAAAGCTAGGTTGCAATCTGTTGCCATGAAGCAAGGCTCGAAATATACAAAACGCATAGACTCACTGACGTTAAAACGAAATAATCAAGTAAACGACTATATCAAGAAAAGTGCTAGAATTATCATTAATCATTGTGTAGAAAACAAAATTGGGAACCTTATTTTTGGTTACAACAAAGATTTCAAGCGCCACATCCATATCGGTAAAAAGAATAATCAACAATTCACTCAAACTCCATTTGGTAATCTTCGGGAACAACTATCGAATCTTTGTGAACACTATGGAATTTTCTACAAAGAACAAGAGGAATCCTATACAAGTAAGGCTTCATTTTTCGACAATGACGAACTACCAAAATGGAATTCATCAGGTGAAACAGAACATCACTTTAGTGGAAAACGCATTAAGCGTGGATTGTACCGCACATCTACTGGATATGAATTCAATGCTGACATTAATGCTGCTTTAAACATTTTACGTAAAAGTAACTTGCTGGATACTCGTATCCTACAAGCTAGAGGGAGCTTGGCTCGCCCATCAAGAATAAGGGTTACATAACCAAACTTCTTGTAAAGAATCCCACGCTTTTCACCGTAAGTTGTAGAGCTTGGATAGGCTACACTTAGTTGGACAGAAATTTTAAGGTCAAGTAGACTACAGTTAATATAAACGAGGAGAACCTACCATGACCAAAAGAGAGCGGAGAACATTTACACAAGAATTTAAACAAC
>NZ_JBHHJV010000038.1:0-21283 GCF_042136355.1 Peribacillus sp. Hz7 | reverse complement strand
AATCTCAGGGAGCAAGCTCCCATTGATTCGCTCGACTTGCATGTATTAGGCACGCCGCCAGCGTTCGTCCTGAGCCAGGATCAAACTCTCCGATAGAATTTGACTTGCTCATGTTGCACTTTTATAGTGTGTGCTCACTTAAAAAATTACGTTGGCGTTTCTGTTTTGTTTAGTTTTCAAAGAACTAGTTTGTCTTGCTGACAAGAATTTATTTTACTCTCTTTTTTCTAATTCGTCAATTGTTTTTTGAAATATTTTTTCTTAACAATTAGCGAATAATAATATAGAGATAATTCTTACGGCTATTGCTTAACAAATCTATTATTTGTTTCAGTAGAGCTTCTTAAGCCGGTTTTTATATAATACTCTATCAATCACTATAAATCAATACTAAATTTCAAAAAGATACACACGAAAACGACAAAAGGAGAGCCAATCATTTTTAACATGATGAACTCTCCTTTTCTTTATCTCACATAAAAATTTATGGACTTAAAAGTATTCAGTACTCCAACACATAGCCCAACACAGGAAATGGTGATAATCGAATAAATTAACTTAAAGTCTTTTAATATAATAATTCCGGCGATTATGATGAATACATCAATAAGAAACATAACAATTCCAGGATTAATGGCTTTTGATTTTGAAATTAAAAGCGCTAATAAATCGATTCCTCCGGGGCTGATGTGTAGTCGAATCATGAAGCCGACACCAATTCCAATTGTGATTCCACCAAGAATTGCACTGATTAATATTGGTGGATGTAATAATCCGTTTAGTGGTGTTAGCAAATCAATCATTGTTGAAGTAAAAACCAATCCAAGAATCGCATTAATAAAATAGGACTTATCGTATAGAAGAGATAGGAAGTATATAGGAGTATTGAGCATGATCATGCTGTGCCCGACCTGAATGCCCCAAATATATTTGATTAACAGACTTATGCCAAATATCCCTCCATTTATTAGATGGAGGGGAAGTATAAATATATTTAAACCAATTCCGATACAAACACTTGAAAAGAGTAAAACAACTAACTTTTTCATAAAAAGCATCCCCTTGTCCAAATCATTATCTTAAAACATATGAAGGGAATGCTAATATCATACGGATTAATGAGGAAGTGCCCTTACTCTTCCATCCCAAACTTATGAGTAAAGAGCAACCCCTACTAACCCAGAAAGAATAATGATATAGATAGGATGCCAACGGAATTTCAATAACAAAACAAGTGATAACCCAAAGATAAACAATAAGCTTACTGTATGCCATGAAACGTTTATCGTAATCAGATTGTTGGAAAGAGCAAAGCTTAATGCAGCATAGATAACTAAACTAGCGACAATAGGTCTTAATCCATAAAAAATCGATTGAACAATTGAATAGTTTTGTAGTTTAGTAAAAAAGGTAGCTACAATAAGAACCAAGATAATAGAAGGAAGCAAGACTCCGAGAGTAGATATGATGGCTCCTGCTATGCCCGCTGTAGAATATCCGACAAGAATAGCACTATTTGTTGCAATTGGACCGGGAGACATCCCAGCAATGGCGATAACATCGGTGAATTGTTGTGTTGTCATCCATCCGTGTTGGGAGACTTCAGTTTCTATTACGGGAATCATCGCATAGCCGCCTCCGAACGATACAAAACCGATGACAAAGAATGTTCTAAATAGCTCCCATAATATCATCGCTTGCACCTCCCTTCTTAAATCCCTGCACCCATGAAATAATCAGGATGATTTTTATAATCCTCGTTCTTTTGTTCTAACTTCATGTTATATCCTAATTTTCTTTTAATGAACCTGCAAACAATTCCTGTTAAAGCACCAAGTAAAATGACGAATATAGGATGAATGAGGAAGAGGAGCGGAACACCTACTATCATGATACCTAATGTTGATTTGTCAGTAATGGCTGTTTTTCCTGTTTTGATGGCTGCATAAGCAATTAAGGCGACAACAGATACTCTAATGGCTAGAAAGGCAGCTTCTACCTTTGGATTATCTTGAAAGAAAAAATATAAAATGCCCAAGGCTAGCACAATAAAAAAGGTCGGTAACGAAATACCGAGCATGGCTGCAACAGCACCCTTTATCCCGCCTATTCGCTTCCCAATAAAAGTTGCGGAGTTAATAGCAACCGCTCCTGGCACAGCCTGAGATAACGCAAACACATCGGTAACCTCTTCACTTTTTAACCATTTTCTCTTTTCTACCACTTCTTTTTCGATTAAAGGAATCATGGCATAGCCGCCTCCGAACGTGACAGGCCCCATTTTAAAAAAGGTCCAAAATAATTGAAAAAATATTTTCCACTCTTCCTTCATTGTTTCCACTTCTTTCATTTTGTTCTATGATCAGCTTTCTTGATTTATCGTAATGATCTTATTGACTACATCATCAAAGGACTTAGGAAAGGTAAATTGCAACACGAGCATTGAGGCTGTCCTCAAAATGGTATTCGGGACAGCCTTCCTATTTAGTTGAACAATCGTTCTCCTCAGATACTTCCCTTTTTGCCGTCCTCAAAGTGAGTTAAATGACAAAAACGAGAAATTTAGCAAGAGAAATGGCCTTCATCAAAGCTATGAAGGACATCATTCGAAAATCCAGCCAGGGCAATGGCCTTCATCAAAGCTATGAAGGACATCATTCAGAAATCTAGCCAGGGCAATGGCCTTCATCAAAGCTATGAAGGACATCATTCAGAAATCTAGCCAGGAAATGGTCTTCATCAGAGCTATGAAGGACATAATTCGGAAATCCAGCCAGGGCAATGGCCTTCATCAAAGCTATGAAGGACATCATTCAGAAATCTAGCCAGGGCAATGGCCTTCATCAAAGCTATGAAGGACATCATTCAGAAATCTAGCCAGGGCAATGGCCTTCATCAGAGCTATGAAGGACATCATTCAGAAATCTAGCCAGGGCAATGGCCTTCATCAGAGTTATGAAGGACATCATTCAGAAATCTAGCCAGGAAATGGCCCTCATCAGAGCCATGAAGGTCATAATTCAGAAATCTAGCCAGAGAAATAGCCTTCATCAGAGTCATGAAGGTCATAATTGAGTAATCCGGCTTTTGAGGCAACCCGGAACGTTTATCTGTTTTATATACAATATAGATATAACCGATTATGATTCTAGACTTGTAAAGAATCAAATCTGTTGGACTTCCTCATTGAAGCTCTCCTACCTTTTAATATTATAGATGATTGAAAATATTCAACAAGTCATGGAGATTATTTCCTCGAATATAGAAAAGAACCGAAGAAATCTCCGGTTCTTTGATACACATCTTATTCGTCTTCTCTCTTATACTTCAATTTCCATCTCTAGCAATGCATAACTTAAGCTCTTTCCATGAGTGTCCATCCCTAGGGAGGTGGTCACTCCTCCCAGTAAAGCTTGATGGCATACAAATTGGAGCGCTGATATATTGGGCACCTCATAACGGACAATCTCACCTTCTACAATGTCCTTTAAATGCTTTTCCACTTTTTCAACTGTGACCTTCTCGCAAATCATTGGGTAGTCCTTTTCATTATAAGGAATGAGAGATAACATCAGTGTATTTCCCTTATCCCCAGCACGACTATGAGCAAGTTCATACAATTTTTTCTTCATTCTTCACGCTCTCCCTTATCGTAATCTGTACATCTATTTTATTTCGCGGTATTAGGGTAGAAACGATTCCAACGACTTCATTTGTATATTTACGCGCTCCTCCTCCGCCGGCAGGTCCATTTGTATAGAGGGCTTCTACTTCTTCTCCAACTTTTACCGCCTCTTCTACAGTAACGGCTCTACCTGCAACTCGAAGCCGGACTTCATAAGGCAGAGATTGTCCATAAGTTGTCCGATGAACAGACGAAACGCCGATATAATCTATTCGAAGGTCTGAGAATTCCTCTTTCAATCGCTCATATATCACTTCTCCAGCTAATTTAGCTCTCCCTAATGCGTTAGACCCTGCATAAGAAATTTCTCCTTCTCCTATGAATCCTGCTTGGTAGCCTACACTCACCTTTAACGTATCCGGTTTCTTTTTCCCTCTTCCGCCACGTATTTCAATACGATTTGGAGAGCTTTCACGGATATACACGGATGTGAAATCTGCAATAACGTCAGGTGTTATATACTCATATGGATTCATTACTTCATATAAAAGCTGCTCTTTCGTTGTCGCTAAGTTAATCAATCCACCTGTACCTTCTATTTTACTAATCACAGCAGAACCATCAGATTCCACTTCAGCAAATGGGAACCCTAGTTCAGCAAAGTTTGGTATATCTTTTTTGCCTGGATCAGCGAAATAGCCGCCAGCCAGTTGTCCCCCACATTCTAATAAGTGGCCAATGATTGTTCCTCTTGCCAGTAGGTCGACATCATCTAACGACCAACCAAAATGGTGAATCATCGGAGCCAGAAATAAGGAAGGATCAGCTATTCGACCAGTAATAATAACATCCGCACCTGTCTCTAAAGCGGGCAATACCGCTTCTACACCAAGGTAAGCATTTGCTGAAATGACATGTTGAACCGATGATATAGGTTCATTCGTCTCTAGAACACGGTCATCAGCGTTAATGTACTTTAGAACATCATCTCCTGTTACCGCGGCTACTTTAATAGAAATTCCAAGACGTTGGGCAATTTCTACAATCTTTTCAGCAGCGCCAATAGGGTTTGCCGCTCCCATATTCGTAATAATTCGAGTTTTATTTTTACAAATGACCGGTAAAAGGCGTTCCATTCTTTTTTCTAATAAAGGGTCATAGCCCAATAAAGGATTTTGACTTTTTCGCTTTTGCGCTAGGGCAATCGTTCGTTCAGCCAAACATTCTAATACGAGATAATCCAAATCTCCTTTTTCCGCGAGTAAAACTGCAGGTTCTAATCGATCTCCTGAAAAGCCTGCCCCAGATCCAATTCTAATCATTTTCATCACCTCAAATAGTAATCGCTCCTGTTAGTAACGCTACAATCGTCATAACAATCGTTGTTCCAAATGCCCATTTAAAAATAAAACGCTGGTGATCACCTAAACGAACTCCAGTTAACCCGATAAGAATAAAAGTAGACGCTGTTAACGGACTTAAAGGAAATCCAGTCGTCATTTGTCCAAGTATAGCCGCTCGACCGATTTCAATAGGATCAACGCCGAATGAAGCGGCCGTTTGACTAATAATAGGAAGAATCCCAAAATAGTAAGCATCCGGTGTAAAGACTAAGCTAAGAGGCATGCCCGTAATCGCTACAAGTACAGGCAGATAGCCAGCTAATGATTCAGGAATAATCGAAACCATGGAAGAAGCCATTGCATCAATCATTTTTGTTCCTGTAAGAATTCCAGTAAAAATTCCCGCTGCAAAGATCATCGTAGAAACGAGTACAACATTACTCGCATGGCTCGATATCCGTTCCTGCTGTTCTTTAGGATTTCGGTAATTGACGAGTAAGGCGATACAGAAAGCAATAATAAATAATATTGGAAGCGGCAGCCATACCTTGACCAAAGCCACGAGAAGGATAATGGTTAAGATAAGATTAAACCAAAAAAGTTGAGGGCGTTTAGCCTCTATAGCGGCAGCTTGCTCTTCAAGAATGCCAGTATAATCCTCATTCAAATCCATAATTCCCAATCTTGCTCTTTCCTTTTTTCCAAGCCAAAAAGCTGAAAACAGGACCCACAAGATTCCCACAATCATCGCGGGCAGCACAGGATGAAACAATTCAGCAGCATCCGTATTTAAGGCTGTCATTGCTCTTGCAGTAGGCCCACCCCACGGCGCAAGATTCATAACTCCAGCTCCCAAGGCAACAACACCTGCCAACACGAGCGGATTCATCTTCAACCTTTTATAAAGAGGCAGTAAAGCTGTCACCGTAATCATAAAAGTAGAAGCGCCATCACCATCTAATGCGACAAGCATCGTAATGACCGCTGTCCCAATCACAACCTTCAATGGGTCCCCCTTGACCAATTGAAGCATCTTGTTAATCATTGGATCAAATAAACCAGTATCAATCATCAATCCAAAATATAAGACAGCGAAAACAATCATAATTCCTGTAGGAGCAACCTTTATGACACCATCTAACATCATTTGTCCTATTCCTAAGCCAAATCCACCAATTAAAGCAAAAACAACCGGCACTAGAACTAAAGCAATTAAGACCGATAAACGGTTAGTCATAATTAAAAACAAGAAAATCCCTATAGTTAAGAAACCTAATAATGCTAAAATATCCCTCACCCCTCACTAGTTTTTGATAACTATTAATCTATATCTTTAATTAATACAAGAATTGTGCCAAAAATGGAATTTTTCATATAAATTTGTAAAAAATTTATTTTTATTGACTGTTTTCCCTATAAAATATCGATTTTCGAGAAGTTATGAAGAAAATAAAAAAGAAAGCGCTATCCAAAAGCACTTTCTTCAAATCAATTTTCCTGCTGCCTATTTCTAATGTTTTAGAAATGGTATATAGGAAAGATATTTTATTACCTATCATTATTAGGCTATCCACCTCATTTCTAATTATTTAGAAATGAAATGGATATATTTCTAACATTTTAGAAATTTTAAGAGCCAATATTATATTTCTTAATTTTGTTATATAAAGTGGCCAATGAAATACCTAATGATTTGGCAGCCTTTTTCTTGTCTGCAATGCCTGTGCCAAAATAGTTGATTGTCTCTTGAATCAGTCTCCGTTCGGTATCTTCCATTACTCCCTGTAACGAGCGATTCGGTTGTTGTTGAAATAACTCCGCTCCTTGTTTGATCATCGACTCTGGTAAATCGTGGAGTGTAATTTCTGTGCCCTCGGCTATACAAGTCGCATAGTCAATCACGTTTTTCAACTCCCGAACATTCCCGGGCCATTCATAAGAATATAGAAATTTCAAAGTCTGCTCTTCGATGGTATACGTAGAATAAGATGATTGAAGAAATGAATCAATTAGCTTCGGTATATCCTCTCTCCGTTCTCGAAGCGACGGTACCTGTAAGCGGATTACATTCAATCTATAGAATAAATCTTCACGAAAGCGATTCTTATGTACGAGATGTTGTAAATCACGATGTGTGGCGGCAATCACCCTTACATCAATGTCGCGATCTATCGTTTCTCCAACTCTTCGAATCTTTCTTTCTTGCAACACCCTTAATAGTTTAGCTTGAAGATCATAGGACATATCGCCAATTTCATCTAAAAAAAGCGTTCCGTAATTGGCCATTTCAAATAACCCAGCTTTCCCGCCCTTCTTAGCACCCGTAAACGCTCCTTCCCCATATCCAAACAATTCACTTTCTAAAAGTTCAGCAGGGATAGCTGCACAGTTTACAGGTATAAAAGGCCGGCCATTTCTGCTGCTTGCATTATGAATAGCTTGCGAGAATAGCTCCTTTCCTGTCCCGCTTTCCCCAGTAATTAAGATTGGCAAATTAGAATCCGCCACTTTTTTCGCAACGGTTACAACACCTTTTAAGCCCGCTTCCTTCCCAATAATTTGATCAAATGTATATTTCGCTTCATACATCGAATCCATTTTTCTCTCTAATTGTTTTAACTTCTCATTTTGTTTCTTGAGTTCTTGAGAAAGTCTGTGAACTTCCGTTAGACTTTTACAAACCGAGACAGCTCCAATAACCTTATCATTGACGATGATAGGGGCCATATCAACTAAATACTCTCTATCCTTCGTTTTCCGATATACGCCTACTCTACATTTTCTATCCTCCAGCGTATCAGGAAGCTGTGCACCAGGACGATATTCTCGAAGCGGCTTTCCAAGGATGTCAGAGGTTACTCCTGTAATTCTTGTATATTCGGGGTTAATCAGTTTAACGACACCTTCTTGATCAATGACTAAAATACCATCATTGATAGAATCTATCACTGCTTTCCACCACTCTACCTGTTCTTCAAGAGAGAAATCTATTTGATGATTTAGTATAGGCATAATTTAGCACAACCCTCCCCATCTTTTTAAATAAGTAAATTTTATACATAATAACCTTTTTAAAACAGATTTGTGTTTCCAATATATCATTTTTGGCGAGGTCGATGCTTTGAAAATTTACATAAAGAAGAGCAATCCAACAAATTTGGGAAATTAGGTTACTTTTCACTTAAATGCTTATATTCATTTACATTTCCTAAATAGTCTTCAAAAAAAAAAAAAAAAATACAGTAGGAATATAAATCCAATTGATATTCTTTTTTAATTTGTTAAAATTATATGTAGGAATATTATTGAGGAGGAACACTTTTTTATGTCCATTGAAGTAGGAAGTAAGGTACAAGGGAAAGTAACAGGCATCACTAATTTTGGAGCATTCGTAGAATTATCGGAAGGAACAACAGGTCTTGTACATATCAGCGAGGTAGCAGATAGCTATGTAAAAGACGTGAATGACCATCTTAAAGTAGGCGATCAAGTCGAAGTGAAAGTGCTTAGTGAGAAGGACGGAAAACTTTCCTTATCTATCAAAAAAGCTATAGATAAACCAGAAGGACAAACCTCCACTTATTCCCAACGCCCACCGCGTCAGGGAAGACCTAACAGCTATTCTAAAGACTCTCGTCCAAAAAATAATTTTAAACCAAAAGAAAATTTCGAGGACAAAATTAGCCGTTTCTTAAAGAATAGTGAAGAGAATTTATCATCTCTTAAACGTAACACTGAATCAAAAAGAGGCGGTAGAGGCGGTAGACGCGGATAAACCCGCTGCTTTTTTAATATTTCATCATATTATGAAGGCAAGCCTAATCAGCTTGCCTTCTTTCAATTGGCCGGCCAAACAATAAAAGAAGAAAACAACTTTTCTTTGTTAGAGGAATTGTTGTTTTCTTCTTTTTATTTACTTCAATATAGCATTGTTGAATAGCAGTCGGCCTTTTTAATTGCGCCCCTAGCTCTTTCTGGTTCGGACCTATTTCGCCAATTTTTATTTAACCTCTTCACTAAAAAACCGATATTTTTCCTTGATATTTTTATAAGTGCCGACATCTTGGACCAACTCGCTAACAAGATCGTAACCGCAATATGTGTGCCTTAACGTATTAAACTCGTCTAGCACAACATGATCCTGATCCTCTAATAAACTGTAACAATCTCCACAACGAATTGCCATAGTCAACACCTCCAAAGAAATATATTAACTATATTCGTCGAAACGTGACGTATTTCCTTCTTTTAAACAGAAAAATCCTATTTTTGGTTTTTACAATACTCTTTAATATATGGAGTTACTTGTATATTTCAATATAATTTATAAGGCATTGCTATTTTTAACAGATTGACTAAATAAAAAAAACATCTCAAGCGCGTTCCTTGAAATGGGTTAAGTCTTAAAGTTATTCTATTTTTCAATTAAACTGATTACATATAACGCCAGCCGCCCGTATATGAAATATCTTCTGCTCGTTCTTCAACGACAGCTTCACAAACAAATCCGGGTACTTCTGTTCCATCTTCCAGTTGGATTTTCCCGATACCGAGCGGTGCTGGAATAAGCGATGTAAAGGAGCCGAATTCAGATAGCGGCATTTCCCAAATCTCTAGTTCAATAGAAGCACCTGTATCATTGGTTCGGATTAATCCAGGTTTTTCTGGTTTAGTATCCAGTTTGACCAACTTGTATATTGGGGCCGTTTTTGTTTCGCGAATAAAAGAAGCACCATGTTCAATCATCTGTTTTTCAAGGGGAAAGCCTTTCATATGAAGCCCGCAAACTGCTACTAGTGTAGTTGTTTTATTTACTGCTGAGCGTTGTCCATGTAGAAATAGATCAGAAAGACCAACAATCAAATGCTCATCTTCGTGCCCTGAGAAAAGCGTAATACCAAATGGCAGATTTTTCGCTGCATCATCAGCTGGAATATTCACCGCACATAAGTCTAGCAAGTTACAGTGATTTGTATACAGTCCCATCTGACTGTTTGTTTGAATCGGATTGTCTCGTACTTCTGCGCGTGTCCATGTACCGCCAGAAGTAGGCATGATAAGCACAGCATTTTTCAACTGCTGATGTGCTTTTTGTGTAAACTCCTGCAGTTTGTGCATCGCTTTAAAGACAGAGGCAGCATCATATTCCGGTTTTTCACCTGAACGTAGAACGGCTTCTGTTACAGGAAACGCTGCATGTTCATTTTCTTTAATAAATGTGCCTAAATCAGCCCAACGTTCTGCCACCCAAGGTCCGTCATATAAAATAGCAGCAGCTTCCGATAAATATTGGCCATCGATATATTCAATCGGAATATTCAGTTGTTTGATGCGCTCAACAGCTGCTTCCCAAGCTTGTTTATATTCAGCAGCGAATGGTCCAAAGAAAGAAGGAGCTTCCTGCAGCAAACAAATTTTTTCTGGTAAAGCGTTTGAACGGCGTCTAATAGGACGCGACCAAGAATCTGTTTCCTCAAACCCGCGCGCTACTTGGTCAACAAGCTCTGCGTCTGACAAGCTGTTTGCAAAAACCGTGACACAATCTAGGCTGGCACAGGCAGGCACAACTCCTTTGAGCGGCCATGCACCGCGGCTTGGCTTATAACCAATCAGGCGGTTTAACCCAGCCGGTACACGCCCCGATCCAGCTGTATCTGTCCCAAGTGCAAAGACTGCCTGACCGCGTGCAACCGAAACAGCAGAGCCAGAACTAGAGCCACCGCTAATTAAATCCGGATTTAGTGCATTTTTTGTTTCGCCGTACGGACTTCTCGTTCCAACAAGCCCAGTCGCAAATTGATCCAAATTTGCTTTTCCGATTGGAATCGCTCCCGCTTCAATCAGACGTTTTACAATGGGCGCATGTTCATCTGGTGTATAAGCAAATTCCGCACAACCGGCCGTCGTAGGAACGCCAGCAAGATCAATATTGTCTTTAATCGCAAATGGGATGCCCCAGAGCGGTGCTTGCTCTGGATCCATCGTGTTTAATCGATCTAAATAAGGCTGGATTCGCTCTAAAGAAGGCGGTGTAATCCAAATATTCATATCTTGATCTGCTTGGGCACGCTTAATAATATCTTGAATAAGCACTTCGGGTGTTAACTCATTTGATTGATATTTTTCCTTCAGTTCACGAATGGACAACGTTTGTGGTATGCTCATGATTTCCATTAGACGCACCTCTCTTTTCTTTTGTAATCGAAACAATTAATTGACCTGCATGGACTTCATCTCCTGGCGATACGTGTACAGACTCGATAAACCCGTCGTACGGTGCCAGTTGCGGAAACTCCATCTTCATGCTTTCTTCAATAATCAGAGTGTCATCTTTCTTTACTTCATCGCCCGGTGAAACGAGTACTTTCCATACACTTCCCGGCATGGTACAACGAACCGCTTCAGCACCTTCCGGCAGTACTTCTTCTACCGTTTCTGCTACTTCATGTTCTGACACATATTCTGCCAAACCAAGTTCCTTCCAGCTTTCACGTTCTGCTTTGAACGCTGCTTGCTGTGTTTCGCGGAACTCGTCAGCACTTTTTTTGATGGAATCCAGAAATGCTAGATACTCCCCAAGTTTAAACGTCGTTTCGGTAATATCGACTTCAAAGCGACCACGTAAAAAGTCTTCTCGCATTGTAAGCAATTCATCGGCAGTAACCGGATAAAATTGAATTTGATCAAAGAAGCGGAGCAACCACGGTTTGCCTGCATGGAAGCTTTCTGTTTCGCGTAGGCGATTCCACACTTGAACGGTCCGGCCTACAAATTGATAGCCTCCAGGACCTTCCATTCCATACACACACATATAAGCTCCACCAATTCCAACTGCATTTTCCGGTGTCCATGTACGTGCTGGATTATATTTGGTTGTAACTAAACGATGCCGCGGATCTATCGGTGTTGCAACTGGCGCACCGAGATACACATCGCCGAGACCAAGAACAAGATAGTTTGCGTCAAAAACAATGTTCTTTACATCTTCAATATCATCAAGTCCATTTACACGACGGATAAACTCCAGATTGCTTGGACACCAAGGTGCGTCTGGACGAACATTTTGCTGATATCGGTCAATCGCCAGCTGTGTTGCTGGATCATCCCATGAAAGAGGAAGACGGACAATTCTTGATGGCACTTCAATTTCTTCAAGAGGAGGAAGCTGTCTGTCAATAGATTCAATTACTGTGCACAATGATGAAATGGACATCTTGGACGCATCGATATGAACCTGCAGGGAACGAATACCTGGTGTTAAATCTAACACTGGAATATCTGTACGTGCCTGAATGGCTTCCATTAACGCATGTACTTGGAAACGATATAACAGATCTAATTCCATATCACCGTATTCAATGAGTACATGTTCATCTCCGGCCGCACGAATCGTCATTGGGAAACTGCTGTCTGTACGCTGAACAAGAATAGGATAATCTGGTGACAACTGCGCTGCTTCTACAGGCAAAGCTGGAAGAACAGCGGCTTCTTGATTCTGTGTACCAATCGTTCCGAGATATTCCTCCTGTGCATTCCTTATTTTTTCTGCTTCTTTCAACGTTAGAAGCTGGAATCGGATGCGGTCACCAGGATGAAGCTGGCCAATTTTCCAAAACTCAGCGGATGCTGTTGTAACCGGACATACGAATCCTCCAAGACTTGGTCCATCAGGGCCGAGTAAAATTGGCATATCCCCCGTTAAATCTAGTGTTCCAATTGCATACGCGTTATCGTGAATGTTAGAAGGATGCAGCCCTGCTTCACCGCCATCTTCACGTGTCCAAAGTGGAGCCGGACCGATCAAACGGACGCCTGTGCGTGAGCTATTAAAATGTACTTCCCAGCTTGTATCTGTCAGCTGCTGCAAGTAATCTGGTAATAAGAACTCTTCTGTACAATGCGGACCTGGAATCACACCAATCGTCCATTCCTTCGTTAATGCAGGACGCTGGCTAACTGGAAGTTCTACAGTATGAGATACTTTACACTGATTTACTTGTAAAACATCTCCCGTACGAAGTGCGCGGCCCCCATGTCCACCAAATCCGCCAAGTGTAAAGGTAGAAGCACTGCCTAGATGCAGCGGCATATCCAATCCACCAGCTACAAGTAAATAGGTACGCATGCCTCGTGCTGCTTCACCAAATGTCAGGATTTGGCCGCGTTTTGCATGAATGACTTTATACATCGGTACGCCCGTTTCATTGAGCGTAGCATTCATATCAGCACCTGTGAGGCAAAATGCTGTATCTCCACGGAAACGGTATGAACCACCGCGTAGCGTTAATTCAAGTCCAGCAGCTTGATCATCATTGCCGAGCATTTTGTTTCCAATACGGAATGAGAAAGGATCCATTGGTCCGCATGGCGGTACCCCAACATCCCAATGCCCAACGCGTCCCGGCCAATCTTGAACAGTTGTTTGAATACCGCCATCAAGCACTTCAATCGCAGATTCCGCTGGTGCAAATTCTTTCAACATTTGTGTATGAACATTGCCGGAACGACAGTCCTCCTCCTGCAAAAGCGCCTGCAAGTATTGCAAATTCGTTGTCACACCGTATAATCTAGTATCTTGTAGTGCTTTATTTAATTGATTAATAGCTTCTTCACGTGTATCTGCATGAACAATCATTTTCGCAAGCATCGGATCATAAAGGGAGGTAACCGTCAGCCCATCACGTACCCACGTTTCAACACGTGCCTGTTGGGAAAAACGGACTTGATCCAACTGTCCACCGCTTGGACGGAAATCATTTAAACAATCTTCCGCATAAATACGAGCTTGAATGCTGTGTCCTACTGGAGCGGAGTATAGTGTATCAAGCTCACGCAGTTCATCAGCCGCTTCACGAACCATCCACTCGACTAAATCAATCTTTAACACTTCTTCCGTAACGCCATGTTCTACTTGCAAGCGCGTATTTACTTCAAGAAAATAAAAGTGTTTGGTCTCTGGATCATATAAAAACTCAACCGTACCAGCACTTCGATACCCTACTTCTTGCGCTAGACGCTTAGCGGCGGCCAGCATCTCTTCGCGAACAGCAGGAGATAAGCAAGGAGCCGGACTTTCTTCAACAACTTTTTGATTGCGGCGCTGAATCGAGCAGTCCCTCTCTCCAAGCGCGGCCACCTCGCCAAATCCATTACCGAAAATCTGAACTTCCACATGACGTGCTTTTTGAATGTACTTTTCTAAAAAGACACCGCCGTTATTGAAATTCATTTCAGCTAGACGAGAAACTGAATCGAATACGTCACGCAGTGTAGCTTCATCAGCACAAACACGCATGCCGATTCCGCCGCCTCCAGCTGTACTTTTTAAGATGACCGGATATCCAATGCGCTCTGCTTCATCAAGAGCACTGTTTAACTCTGTAATAAGAGAAGTTCCCGGTAAAAGAGGAACATTTGCTTTTTCAGCAATTTGGCGTGCAGAATGCTTTAAGCCGAAAAGCTCCATCTGTTCCGGTGTCGGCCCGATAAAGGCAATGCCATTTTGACGGCAAGAGCGTGCAAATTCCGCGTTTTCACTCAAAAACCCGTAGCCAGGATGAATCGCTTCCGCTCCTGTATCGAGAGCTGTTTGTAAAATAAGCTCTGCATTTAAATAACTGTCTTTCGCTGCGCCTTCCCCTATTAAAATCGCTTCATCTGCCAAATCGACATGCAGACTATCTTGATCCGCTTTTGTATAGACAGCGACAGAAGCGATGCCCATCTTGCGCAATGTTCGTTCAATTCTAACCGCGATAGCACCACGGTTGGCGATTAATACTTTCTTAAACATCATGATCACTCCTTTATCGATTAGTTATCCCAGATTAGTAGTTGAATAGGTGTTGGGTTATATGCATTACATGGATTATTTAATTGAGGACAGTTACTGATTAACACGAGCGTCCGGTTTACTGCCTGCATTTCTACGTAATAGCCTGGAGCTGAAACCCCATCTTCAAAAGTGAGACCGCCCTCTGGGGTAACCGGAACATTCATAAAGAAATTCACATTTGGTGCAAGATCACGTTTCGTGAAACGATTACCGTATTTGGAGAGCTGAAGCATAAACGTATCGCGGCAGTTATGCATTGGAAGGGTATCGTGTGAATAACGAACCGTATTACTCTGTGCAGAGCAAGCGCCACCAAGCGTATCATGGCGTCCGCAAGTGTCGGCTACGATTTTCACCAGTTCCTTACCGGATTCAGCCACAAGTACCGAGCCAGTGGATAAATACACATTTCCCTGATGTTGAATCGTGTTCACCGCACTGTAATGATCGGACGGATTGTCTGCATCATAAAAGAGGGTGTCTGCTGCCTGATTTCCCTCTAAGTCCACAATCCGTAGAACTTGACCAGGCTCCAGCATATACGTCCAACCATCTCCAGCTGGAATCGTTTGATTATAAACCGCATCTTCTACTTTTCGTTCACTTACCACGTAATGTAAAACAGCCATTATAAAATTCCTCCTTTTGTGAACAATACGTCATCCCATGTATTTTCAAACGCGCGTCGATTTTCCGGACGGTGATTCAAGCAACGATCATCTTCCTGAACCGGTTGTGCGTCAGTAATCGTTAGTTCAACTGGAACGGACGGATACGTATTGCTTGTATCAAGCGGGTTCGGTGTATTAGATAAAATCAACAAAACATCCATTTCCGTTCTAAGCGTGATTGTGTCACCTTTTTTGGCGTGACTGGAGACGAAATGCATATTTCCGTCTTCACTGCAAAATACTTTCGAAAATACATTCACGACAGGAACAAGATCACGAGTAGTTAATCCATTTCTAAAAAGTTCAACCGCGAAATTTTCCTCACCGCTTCGGTACCAGTCATTTCGCTTTTCTTGATACGTCGTACGACCGAATCGTTCATCGATCATTTGGCGTGTTGCATAGCCTGAAATCGTATCATGCCAACCAAGTGAATCATCGATAATGCTTGCAAGCACCCGGCCATTGTCGCTCATAAGGACATTGCCAACGGTTAAATGAGCTGTGTGCTGAGCTTTCAATGTATCCGGCATGTTATAACGCTCGGTTGTATCATTCGCGTTATATAAAAGCAGAGATACGTTAGCACCATCTTCAAGTGCAGTAAATGTTAATTGTTTGCCTCTGCTGATTCGATTCGACCATTTTCCACCAGCAGGAATAATTTTGGATGAAACAGTATACATAAAGAACAGCCCCCTTTTTATAGAAAAAAGGATAAAAGCCCAGGAGATTGTAATCTCCCAGGTTTTTATCCTTCCGTGTATACAGCCGCTATGCTGTACGCTCTCTCTCGGACCAGTCTTTAAAGTTTGAACTTTAAACGGAACCCTAGAGAGCTTTTTTGTTTCCAACGCAATGTGGAAACCTTTATTCGTTATTAGTTATAAGCTTAGTATAAGGATTAGAAAAGAGGGAAACAACAATCATGTCAGAATATCTTACATGATTTCTTTTGATGTCAGATGACCCTTAGATGGAGCTGGCATTTTGCGCTCTTTCGCTTGTTCCCATTTTGTTTTTATAAAAAGATAAATAAATCCAACTACAACCCAGCTGATGCCCATTGTCAATGTATGTTTATCAAGTAACGTAAGCAGCCAGCTGATAAATATGGCTCCAATTAGAGGGAAAATAAGATATAGAAATGTATCTTTCGGTGAACGTTTTTTCATCTTGATATAGTAATGAGCAATGACGGATAGATTCACAAATATAAAAGCTGTTAATGCTCCAAAACTAACAAACATGACTGCTGTATCCAGATTAATGAATACCGCTGATAATGAAATCGTTGCTATAAATAAAATATTAGCAACAGGTGTTTTGTATTTCGGATGCAGTGTTGTAAACAATTTTTTCGGTAAAATAGATTCGCGTCCAAGTGCGTAAAGGAAACGACTCACACTCGTTACAGAGGAAACACCTTGAGTAAAGGTTGCGATGATTAAGACCATGATGAACAATGAACTAAGCAAGTTACCGCCAACAAGCTGAACAAGGCTGTATGCCGCATTATCTGGATTTGCAAAAGCAAAATCCGGATACGCAATTTGCGTTAAATAAGAAATTGCCATATACATCGATATAGCTATTAGAATAATCAGAAATATTGCTTTAGGGACTGTCTTTTTAGCATCAATTGTTTCTTCCGCCATTGTTGTAACAGCATCAAAACCAAGAAAACAAAAGCAGATTAAAGCAGCACCTGAAAAGACAGAGCTGAAGGCTGTGTCACTACCGAAGAAAGGAGTAATGGAGAAAAGTGAATTGGCTCCTGTCTCACCATTTAAAATATCTTTTACAATTAAAATACAAAACAGAAGAATGAAACCGATTTGAACGAGGACAGAAATCCCGCTTATACGTGCCGCAGATTTAATACCGACAATATTAACGACAGCAAGGAGAACATTCATGATGATAATCCAAACAAACACGGGTACGGCAGGAAATTCTGTATTCATGAAGATACCAAATGTGAGTATGGCAATAATAGGAGAAAAAATATAATCCATCAACAACGCCCATCCAACAAGAAAGCCAGCTTTCGAATTAATAGCTTTTTTCGTATACGTGTAAGCTGATCCCGCAATAGGATAGGCTTTTACCATGCGACTGTAACTGTACGCAGTGAAGAAAATAGCAATAAAAGCAGTCAAATAGGCGGCCGCCATCATGCCATCGGCAGCTTCATGTGCAACACCATAGACAGTAAAAAAGATCATTGGTGTCATCCAAGCTAGCCCCATAAAGACTACCTGATGCAATTTAAGTGATTTAATCAAGGTTGTGTTTTTACTCATATTATCCACCCTCTTTTCTGAATTTGGTACGGAAAAACAAAAAAGCCCGGGAGAATTTTATAAAAAAATTCTCCCGGGCTTTTTTCCCTCCGTGTATACAGCATATAAGCTGTACGCTCCCTCTCGGACCAGACGTTTTTCAACCGGAACCCTAGACAGCATTTTCGTTATCGATTGCAAGAATCAGAACCAATATACTATTGATATTTCAAGTATATGTAGATGAGGATAGTGTTTCAATAACAATGTAAGATTTCATGACATAGAAATATAGTTAGATTTTATATATTCTAAGTACGTCTTATCACCATGCACTTCTGACTAAAACATCTGGAGAGATAAAAAAAACACCCATTTGAAATGGATGTAGACTAATACAAATTAATAAGGATGTTATTTAGGTTACCAAAATGAGGTTTAACAATGTAGTCCTTGGCGCCAGCCTTTAACGCTTCGATTACTAATGGCTGTGAACCAAGTGCCGAGCACATTACAACCTTTGCACGTTGATCAAAGCAAATAATCTCTTTTAAAGCTTCGAGGCCATTAACTTTGGGCATCGTTACATCCATCAACACAATATCCGGAGAAAGCATCTTATATTTTTCTATCGCTTCTAGACCATCTTCGGCTTCCGAAATAACGGTAAAATGATTTGGGTTTAACTCTCTTTTTAATAACGTTCTCATAAAAAGAGAATCATCCACAAGCAAAATAAACTTCTTCAATAATAGAAATACCTTTCTTTAAAGACTAAGGCAAATCAGGAAAATGCCACTTTATTTATTATAATTATACAGGAATAATTCCTGGCAACTCGGCCACCATGGCAAAAATGCTTTAGGCCCGTAGCTTTGCGTCTCTTACTTTCGTAAAATTTGCCCCAATAGGCATAATAACATATTTAATATGAAGGATTAAATATAAGATAATAGTCATAAACACCTATGAATCACTAATAAATTTGTGGATAGGTTATTTTGCTTTAATTTTTTGATATTCGTTTAATAAAATATCTAACTCTTGACTGGATTTAATCGTGTCGGGATGGCCAAGTCCTTTTAATTTTCCTACAACAATCATACGAGTTCTTACAGCGTCAATTCTATATTCCAGCTCTTTAAGTGATAAAACTTTCATTTTCGCAACTTAACTCCCTATTCATTTTTAACAAAAAATAGAAAACATAGGCAACAGCCATCATTATAAACGATGATTCATAAAATAATAAGGGGTTCGACAGTTAATCTGTTGATACGACAAAATCTTTACAAATGAACATACCATTCAAAAAGAAAAATGAGTCATTCACACAGCAATGAGCTTTTTCATACAGAAAATCTACAAAAGAGTTTGATTCTCGCTATTCTATTAACTGATATCCGGAAGTATAATTTATAAAAATGAAGAACGTTCGTTAAGGGGGACCATTGGTGAAAGAATGGACTATGCAATTATTTGATTACCATGTATGGGCTAATGATAGGTTAATTCAACATTTAAAAGGTCTTCCAGAGGAAGTTTTTCTTAACAAAGTGGATAGTGTTTTCCCTACCATTGCTGAAACCTTTGGTCATATGATAGCAGTGGATGAACTATGGTATTTACGGATGAAAGGAAATAGTTTGCAGCAAATTGTATCCAAATCATTCACCACAATTGAGGATACTGTAAAGGCATCTACTGTTTTACATAATGAGTTGAACTACCCACCACTTAGCTAAAGCTTGAAGTGGGGGATTCCTGCGAACACCAGTGTATCCACTAGTTATTTAGCAGGCTAACCCTGTCGCACCGACAGTTAGCAGTACAGACGGCTTATTAGCCTCCTGCGCGGTGTTGCTATTTTGTACGTTGAACTCGCCACACGCCCTACTCTGCTTGGTTTTCGCTACTTCGGTGCGTGTGGCGGCGATTAGAACGTTGAAGATTTTACGCGACAGACGTTTTTCCTGTCACAACCTCCTATCTTCAGTTTTCAAAGAACAACTTACAGGAATATCCCACCATACAAACAAGTGTTTTGGCTACCGCCAACCGACATTCATCTCCCACCTACTCATTGGGCTATTGCCCTTCATATTCCTTGAGGATGGGAGTCTTCTGTCGGGAAAAGATAAAGAATTTTCTTATCAATACGAAAGATGTTGAAGATATAGTTGGTTATCAAAATACGAAAGGTGACCAATTTAACAACAAAATCGCTGAAGTCGTTCAACATATAGTCAATCACGGAACCTATCATAGAGGAAACATTGCTGCAATGATTAGACAGATAGGGTATGAGGGCGTATCAACCGATTATATTTTTTATTTAAGAGACAAATAAGCGTATTCAACATACTCCCACGACTAAAATCCCCTTAATAGGTTTTCTCGCCGCTATAAAGTAGATTGTTCTAAAGACATGTCTCAGCGGCTGCTATCTACTATTGGACCAGCTATTATTATTTTAGTTAGATAAACAAATTCTTGATTAGTAAATCAAACAAAACTTCAGTTCTATTATGATTGGAGTTTTGTTTTGGCTTATTTTCACCTCTGCTCCATAAAATTTGACGTTAAAAAAAGAACCAACGAAACGTTGATTCTTTTTTTAACCATTTGGTTTTTGTACCTTTCCCTTTAAGAAAAATTTATAACAAGCGTCTATCTGCTTAGATATTTTTTGCCAAAACCCCTTATTATTATTTACTTCTTCAAGAGATTGTTGAGCAGCTAATAAATGATCCATCATATAAGAGACTTTTTCTGCTTCCATTTCATGATGCATTCTTTGTGATTCTCTAAATTCCTCCATGCTTTGCCTCAGCTCATACATTTCATGAATTAATTCAGCATTCTGCTCTTTTAGTCTATTTTGGTGCAATCGAAATTGTTCATTTTGTTGAACTAAGAAACTAATCAGCTTCTTAACATCCGTAAGCTCATGGTTGATTGAGACCAATGATGTATCCTCTAAATCCATAGTAATTGTTCTCGGTATACCACGTTCCTCCAGCTTCGTATTCACTTCTTCTCTTTTAAAACCTTCAGCATAAAACTGCCTGATTAATCTTAATTTCTCAATTTCTGAAGCATTAATCCGGTAACGATTATGCTCCTTTTTAAAATTCAAATATTCTTCATGTTCGTGTAGGTACCGTTTTAAACTATTCTCAGGGATCTCCGGAAGCGCCTCTTTCAGTTCTTTCATTGTTAAAAACTGATTTATCAACGTTTTCAGCACCTTTCTTGGTTTATCAACCACCCAACCACCAACATAACAACCACGCTATTATAATTCTATTAAGCCTTCTCTTTTTCCTTCTTTACCCAGTTGTATATTAACATTCTCTCATAGTTAGGCAAAAAAAAATAGCCCCTGCTCTGGGGCTATCTTTTTGCCTGGCAACGTCCTACTCTCACAGGGGGAAACCCCCAACTACCATCGGCGCTGAAGAGCTTAACTTCCGTGTTCGGAATGGGAACGGGTGTGACCTCTTCGCCATCATTACCAGACA
>NZ_JBHHJV010000037.1:0-21445 GCF_042136355.1 Peribacillus sp. Hz7 | reverse complement strand
ATGGATTATATCCATTGGTACAATCATATTAGAATCCATGGGACGCTAAACTACACGAGCCCAATTCAATATAAACTTGAACACCTTAAAAAAGTTGTTTAGTTTAGTGTTGACAGTCCAAGGATTGAAACGTATTGGCTGGGGAAACTAAGCATTATCGAAAATACCCTAACCATAGAAAGGGATACGGTAAGTAGATTATGAGGGAATCAGGAAAGAAAGATGAAACTCAAAATAAAAAAATTACTATCGATCACAAAATCCTAACAAAAGCAGAGACACGAACAGAACTGCAAACACTTAAAAGGAGTACCGTCAGGAAAATGTGGTTTCTTGACGGTATCCTTTATTGACTTTTACCTTTTTAGTTGTAAACCTTCATGGGTAGATAAGTTAAGGACTGTCCAGTAGCTGAAGCAGTTAAATTTTTTTCTAATTCGAATCCATTAATTGGTTCGATACGAGAAAACTTTTGTAAGAATGCCTCTAGTGCAATTTTCATTTCTAATCGTGCAAGAGGGGCACCTAAACAGAAATGTGGACCATTTCCGAATGTTAAATTCTTTTTATTGTTTGAACGATGAATGTCTAGAGAGAAAGGATCTTCAAACATAGTTTCATCCATGTTGGATGCACTCATCCACGCGATGACTACATCTCCTTTTTTTAAATCAACACCTAATAAATTATTGTCCTGTTTCACAGTACGATCTCTTCGTGACATATGAAAACGGTATCGGAGCATTTCTTCGATTGCGTTTGGCACTAGTTCCCGATTACTTTTTAGTACCCCATATAATGACTCATCATCATAGAGCAATGAATAGAACGTATTGGCAATCGCATGGCTGGTTGTTTCAACACCCGCGCCTAAAAGTAACATTGTGACCTGCACAATCTCCTCATCCGTCAACTTTTCACCTTCTACTTCAACTCGGATTAAGTCAGAGATAATATCATCGGAAAGGTTTGAACGTTTTTGAACGACAATCGGGTAGAGAAATTGGAAATATTCTTTTGCAGCATTTTGTTTTGCTAACTCAATGTCTTCCAGCCTTTCTTTGTCATAAGGTTGGAAAAGAATATCAATCCATTTCTTGAACTGATCTCTATCTTGTACCGATACCCCAAATAAATCTGCTATAACTAGACTAGGAAAAGGGGCAGCAAAGGCTTCAACAATATTCACAGTAGAGTTTTCTTGTATGCCTTCTACAAGTTCAGTTGCAATCTGTTGAATACGAGGTTCCCAGTTCTTCAAACTGCGGGGAGTGAAAGCTGCGGCTAACAAGGAGCGTGCCTTCCGATGTTGAGGTGGATCTAAGAGTGTAATATTCATAATAGGTGAAGTTTTTTCTTGTTTGTTGTTAGCTCCAACAAAAATGGTTGTTCTAGGACCTTCACTTGAAAAGAATTCATAGTTGCTTAACACTTGTTTAACATCTTCATATTTAAACACATTCCATGTATTTGTTTTTTCATGATAATAAACAGGATGATGATGCAACATTTCCTTATACCAATTAATCGGAAAAAATTCCTCTGCATGTGACTGGAAATTTGTGATTTCTTTAATTGGAATGACTTCTTTATTCATAATAACCTTATTCCTCCTTCAAAATGGATTACACCACTTACATTTACTTTTAATAAAGCAGCATACTTACAAGACAACTTCCTCATTTCAAAATACTCTAATTAGAGTATTTTTTGTAGAGTAAAAGGTAACAGGACATAGGACCTGCATATAATTGGAAATTTGTATAAAAAAATACTTCCATACAGCAGAACATTTTACTTTAATCGTGCTGTTAGATGGGGAGTATTTTTCATTGACTTCGCAAAAAGAATAAAATAAACTATAAAAGTACTCTAATTATAGTACTTTTATTAAAGTGTTTTAATTGAAGTGATATGGTTTGATTAAAATAAATTTTAACTCAAGGAAGGATAGCACATATGAAATTTACTCAGTTCTTAAAAACAAGAGGGGCAACTGCTACAATCTTTATGGGGATTTTCTATGCAATTGCAATGCTAGGTATATTCTTACCTGGTTATACAGCGATTCCAGGAAATATCGATAAATTACCGATTGCTATTGTCAATGATGATGCCGGTGAATATGGGGCAAAGATTGCCGATCAGTTACAAGAAAATTTACCGTTTAAGGAAATCGAGACGGATTTAACAAATAAACAGGCCTTAGACGATTTAGAACACAAGGATTTAGCATTAGTCGTACATATTCCAGAGACATTCTCCGCGGATATGCAAAAAGGTGAAGTGTCATCAAGTATCGACTTTACAGTTAATGAAGCAGGGGCAACAGTTGTTTCTTCCACTATGAATTCAATTGTTACAGAAATTAACAGCCAGTTAAGCACACAATTTTCGCAACAAACAGCTCAAGGCGTATTAATGAACTTTAATGTACCAGAAGAGCAAGCTGCTGAATTGGCTAAACAGATTGAAACAGCTTATGTAGGAAATATAGTTGCAATCAACGAAATGCCAGACGGTATGCATAATAATATGCTGCCAATGTTTTTAACGATGGCTGGTTATACCGGTGCGATGATTGGAGCGATGCAATTAGTAGCTGCCTTTAAGGAAAGCCGTGGAAAAGCAAGTAAAACACGTTTATTCAGCTATGTACAATTAACTGCGTTATTGGTTGCAGTTGTATCATCATTATTTGCTTTGGGTTTAACATATTTAATCAATGAGCCAAGTGGTGACCTGTTCTTCAGTTTAGTAGGACAGCAAATTTTAAACTATATGGTATGTTTTAACTTTACCGCGATTGTGATCTTCTTAATGGGTGAAGGTGGTATGATTTTAAACTTACCAATTTTATTAATACAAACATTAGCAAATGGTGCTACAATTACACGTGATATGATGTACTTGCCATATGAATGGATGAGTCACATTTCGCCGATGTATTACTCGGTACAGGCATACTTTGCAAACCTATATGGCAGCATTAGTCCAAGTCCGTATATTTGGTCAATGGTTACAGTAGGTGCGGTTGCCCTGTTAATTAATATTGCTATTGTCGCTTTCATCCACAAACCAATGCCAATAGAAGTATCGGAAACGGAAAGTGTAAAGAATGCAACTGAAATTACAGTGTAGTTTTGCTAAAATAAGAAGAGAATTCTTCTTGAAGGAGCAAAGAGAATGTCCATTCAAATTTTTATATTGAGTAAACTGATGGAGGATAACAACTATCCTTATAAATTAAAAAAACAGCTTTCAGAACCCATTCCATTGGATCAACTAGGTGGGTTGACAGAAAGTAAACTGTACTACCACTTTGATTCATTAGCCAAACAAGGTTTAATTGAGACCGTCGAAATCGTAAAAGAAGAACATCGACCTGATAAGCAAATATTTACGATTACGACTAAAGGTCGTGAAGAACTACCGAAAAAAATCTACAAGTTGTTTGAAAGCACGGATAAGATTAGTGATATGGTGGTAGGTTTAGCAAGCATCAAGTATGTGGATCGTGAGAAAGTAGTAGAAATATTAGAGAAAAAATTAAAGAATATTAAGGATCATTGGGAGCAAATTACTAATTTCGAAAAGCAGATTGAGATAGACAAAGAACATGAGAATTTTGCAGAATTTATGAGTGGCTATGTTTCAACTAGAACAGAGCACACAATTTATTGGCTTGAAGAGTTAATTAAGCGAATTAAACAAAGGGAAATATAATGGGATTGTAGTTTGTTCCAAAATAAAATAAAGAAAAGCCAGCTTTCATCAGATTTCTGGCTGACCTTATAATACGAACAGGTGCGTTGATCCAAGAAGGATTAACGCACTTTTTTTGTAGTGTGCTAACGGGCAGCATTAATTGAAAAAGGACGGAGATCCTTAACTATCTGAATATCGAAAACATTCCACAAATATGGTAAATGTCATATACCTAGAAGGTATTTGCTTCCTTATAAAGAATTGGATTAGATAAGATCAAAATTTTTTCAATTGGGAGTGGTTCACTATGTTAGCTTTAGCTCTACAAGGCATTGGGGGAATGAACTCATTTGCGGCTGGGGTACTTCAAACGCTTCGAAATGAGGGGGTAAAGCCCGATTTGATTTCAGCTACCAGCGGTGCTATATTGTCAGCATATCATTTTTTGCAAAAAGACCCTAATGCTATTGGAAAACATTATGATGAGTATTTTAAATCCGAAGAAAATGGAATCCCCACTTTTTTCAAATTCATGCAATACGCATACATGGGCATTCCTGAAAAATTTTCTCCTAATTACCTCAACATTTTTGAAAGATTGCCTGACAATTGGCCTTTTTCGAGATTGGAGGAATGGATTAACTTCTGCTTCCCTAACAAAATTTACAAATCTGAATTTCCTCAACAATTTTTTGATGATATCGCCAATTTTTTTTCCACCAATGAGGAAGTGGGAATTATTATGAATGCTTATAATGTTAATAACGATCAGGCGGTTTTGTATGTGAACGAACGTGCTCTGGATACAATAGAATTAAACAAGAGCGAAAATTTTGAGGTCAAACCAATAACTCCGGATGGTGTGAGAGCATGTTTGCAGTTGCTTCAATATGGAGACTTTAAAGGGGAATATGATGGAGCTTATCAATATAATCCGGTTTTGTCCCCGTTGGTAGTAGCTGACGAGATTATTTTGGTGACAGTAGCGCCACTAGGCAAATCTCTGGACCCGATCGATAACATTTTTGATATCGAAGACTTTAAATTGAAGATGTTATTTAAAAATGCCCTTTATGCAGAGCTTAATGATATTTCTCGGATTAATAAACTTATTGAATATGGAAATAAGCTGGTTCGTCCAGAATCAGCAAATAAACCGTATAAAGAGTACAAACCGATTAAAGTGCAAACCATTCAGCCTACAATTCATCGTGGACTCTTTGAATATTTTGTGGAAACCCGTGAATTTTACCAGGATGGTGTGTCTCAAGCGAAAAAGTTTATTGATGATAGTCTCTAAATAAGTAGGAACAGATTGAAAGTGGATAAATCCCTCGTATAATTCATTGTTTTTGAACTAGAATATTGAAAATTATAAAATTATTATTGACAATTCTTTTTGATATGATAAATTAAGTTTATAAGTTTAGTATGAATTAAACATATACATATTGTTAGAGGCTGATTAGACGACTAAAGGCCCCTATGTTCAATTATATGCTTGTTCAAGTATATATTGAAATAGGGGTCTTTTTGTTTTCAAACATCAAGCTCGAAGGTTAGTTTAAAGTTAATGAAATGTAGGCACTGACTACTGTTGACTGAAGCAAATCAGAAGCAAGTCGTAATCTACGCTAATTAAAAAACTAACAGGACTAATACAACAATTAAACATACTATTCGTATGAGTTTAATGAAAATGGAGTGAAGCAAATGACTACTGCTGAAAAAATTAGATTTGAGCGTGTCACAAAATCCTTTGCTGTTCGTGATACAAATAAAAAAGGAGTATTAAATGAATATACAGCGGTCCAGGATTTAAGTTTTACCGTACGAGAAGGAGAGTTTATCACTCTAGTTGGACCAAGCGGTTGCGGTAAATCTACGCTATTGGATCTAACAGGAGGTTTAACGACACCCACACGAGGCTGTATTTTAATTGATGGGAAAGAGATTACGGGTCCCGGTTTAGATCGTGGAATTGTTTTTCAACAATACGCACTATTTCCATGGAAGACGGCGCGAGGAAATATCGAATTCGGCTTAGAGGCCAAAGGTATTCCAAAGCGTGAATGGAAAGAAAAAGCAAATTATTATCTTAATTTAGTAGGGCTCAGTCAATTTGCCGATCGCTATCCACATGAATTATCTGGCGGGATGAAGCAGCGCATAGCAATTGCTAGAAGTCTAGCTTTTAATCCCGATGTCTTACTAATGGATGAACCCTATGCTGCACTAGATGCGCAAACACGTGAATCCCTGCAAAGTGAATTACTTCGAATTTGGGAAAAAACAAAGAAAACAATTATTTTCATTACCCATAGTATCGATGAAGCTATCTACTTGGGAGAGCGTGTCGTCGTGTTGACTGGGGGGGGCAGGACGAGTGAAGGAAATTGTCGATGTTCCGTTAAAATCACGAGATGCAGATATTCGTTCACATCCTGACTTTGTGAAAATACGTCAACAAGTCTGGAATTTATTACATGAACCGGAATATCTAGGAGCAAATATTTAAATAAAGAGAGGGGGTTATTCAAATGGAAACAGTAAAGTCTGTTGACTTATCTGTAAATAATAAAAAGTTAAAAAACATTGGATTTTCTGGATTACAAAAGTTATTTAAACAATCCATTGTATTAATTGCATTGTTCTTACTATGGGAAATAGCGCCACGTATAGGCTTAGTGGATGAAGCATTCTTTCCGCGATTTTCAAATGTATTAATTGCTTGGTGGGAGATGGTGAAGTCAGGTGAACTGTTTGCCCATTTTTTAGCGAGTATTATTCGTTCCATTAGCGGCTTTTCGTTAGCATTAGTTATTGCAATTCCATTAGGATTATTGATTGGCTGGTATCCCCTAACAAGGGAGCTTTTAAATCCAGTGTTGGAATTATTTCGAAATACGGCACCATTAGCTTTACTACCGGTATTTATATTATTTCTAGGAATTGATGAAACTTCCAAAATATCTATTATATTGTTTGCTTGCACATGGTCTATTCTCTTAAATACTATTGCTGCAGTGGGGAGCGTGGATCCATTACTTATTAAGTCTGCACGCTCGATGAACATTTCATCGTTTAAATTGTTTTACAAAGTTATTTTACCGGCATCTGTACCAACAATGTTTACAGGTATTCGCATGGCGGGATCAAGTGCTATCTTAATTTTAATAGCAGCAGAAATGGTAGGTGCAAAAGAAGGGTTAGGTTATTTAATCACTTACTCTCAGTATAATTTCATGATTCCAGAGATGTATGCAGGAATTCTAACAATCTCTGTTTTAGGTTTATTCATTAACTATGGTTTACTGTCGATAGAAAAAAGACTTTCACGATGGAAGCAAGATCCAACTTTATAATCGAGAATTACAGGACATTGTATTGAAGCAAGAAGTTTTAAATAAAGTGAAAGATTTTAAGGGTAGCGATTATTCTATTGAAAGTTAAGTCTGACTGCTTAGCAATCAATTTTTATTTTGTAAAAAACACACTAAACTAATATGAAAAATAGGAGAATGATAGTTATGTCAAAGAAAGAATTAAAATTAGGCGCATTTTTTATGCTTCCAGGACACCATGTTGTAGCTTGGCGTCATCCTGAAGCAAAGGAAGAGCATGTATTAGATTTTGACTTTATTAAGGAGCAGGCGGTGACAGCAGAAAGAGGCAAGTTTGATATGATTTTTCTTGCTGATGTATTAAGCGCTCGCGCAACTAATTCTGGGTTTGATCAGCAATGTTCGGTATTCTTTGAACCGTTTACTCTTTTATCAGGTTTGGCTGCGGTGACCAAAAATATTGGGCTTGTTGGGACCGTATCGACAACTTATACAGAGCCATTTAATTTAGCTCGGCAATTTGCTTCACTTGATCATTTAAGTAAAGGCAGAGCTGGTTGGAATGTTGTAACAAGTACTGGTGAAGAAACGGCACACAATTTTGGTCAGAAAGAAACTAAACATACAGAGCGTTATGAGAGAGCAGAAGAATTTGTAGATGTTGCGAAAAAACTGTGGGATAGCTGGGAAGATGATGCTATTTGTTTTAACCAAGAAACCGGGCAATTTGCAGATGCTTCAAAAGTTCATACGATTAATTATGAGGGAAAATGGTTATCTGTAGGAGGTCCATTAAATATTGCCCGTCCAGTACAAGGACATCCAGTTGTTGTGCAAGCGGGATCATCAGAAGCAGGAAAAGAATTAGCAGCAGAGACAGCGGAAGTGGTTTTTGCAGCATGGCAAACATTAGAAGATGCACAAAAGTTTTATCGTGATGTGAAAGGTCGTATGGTGAAGTATGGACGTAATCCAGATGAATTAAAAATCATGCCTGGTGTATATCCGATTGTTGGTAGAACAGAGGAAGAAGCACAACTAAAAAGACAGCAATTGTTAGATTTAATTCCAGAGGCAGCGGGTGTTGCAAGACTGTCTGCGCAGTTAGGGTTTGATTTAAGTGGTTATCCAGTGGATGGTCCGCTGCCTGAATTACCAAACATTGAAGAAGTAAATGGTTTTAAAAGTCGCTTCCAATTAGTAAAAGAGATTGCTGATCGTGAGAATTTAACTATTCGTCAGTTATATCAACGAATTGCAGGAGCACGTGGTCATCGTGAAATTATTGGAACACCAGAACAAATTGCGGATCAGTTACAAGAATGGTTTGAAAATGAAGCAGCGGATGGCTTTAATATTATGCCACCAGTATTTCCAACAGGTTTAAATGATTTTGTCGATTTGGTGATTCCCGAATTACAAAAACGCGGTATTTTTAGAACAGAATATACAGGTTCAACGTTGCGTGAAAATTTAGGTTTAGCACGTCCGGTCAATCAATTTTCGAAGGAATCAGTAGAAAGTAAATAATAAGGTTAATGTAATAGATTTTGGATTTTTGGCACTCAGCATTTTACATAAAATGTAAAAATGAAAAACTAGATTATATGGAGAAAATAATATGAAAAAAGTAAAAAAATTAGCATCATTTTTCTTAGTTACAGCTTTAGCAGGAAGTATTTTAGCAGGTTGTTCATCAGATTCAAAGAAAGCAGCGTCAAATGGAGAAAAACAAGATACAGTATTGGAGTATCAAGTTCAAGCTGGTAGGGTTTCTTTTCCTGAATTAGCAGCAGATTTAGGTTACCTAGGTGATTTGGAATTAGAAAACGTAAGTAGTTATACTGGTGGTCCTGAAAGCATTCAATTAACAGCAACAGGAGAAACGGATTTTGGTTATGCATTTAATGGAGCGATTATCAAATCGTATGCGAAAAATGTGAAAATTAAATCTGTGGTTGGAGCATATGGTAGTGATAAAACTACGTTTGTGGGTGCCTATGCGCTTGAAGGTAGTCCTATTAAGTCGGCAAAAGATTTTATTGGTAAAAAAGTTGGTATGAACATACTAGGTGCACATTTCGAATTTGTCCTTAAAGATTATTTACGCCAAGGTGGCTTAACGGAAGATGAAATTAAACAAGTAACTCCTGTTGTTATTCCAATGGTAAATTCAGAGCAAGCATTGCGCAGTAAACAAGTGGATGTCGTGTTAGTAAATAGTCTTCCAAAGGATCTTCTAATAGAAAGAGGCGGAGTGGTAGAAATCTTTAAGGATACGGATGTATATAATACGGAATTTACTGCCGGTGATTACTTCTTCTCGCAAGATTATATAGAAGAAAACCCTGATACAGTAAAGCAGTTTACGGAGGGGGTAGCGAAGGCTATCGAGTGGGCACGTACTACTCCAAGAGAAGAAGTGACTGCACGTTTTGAAAAAATCCTAGCAGCGCGTGGGGAAGATGAGATGATTCCAAGTCTTAAATACTGGAAGAGCACAGGTATTGCTGAAGAAGGTGGTCTTATTAACGATGCTGAATACGACACATGGATTAAGTGGCTTGAGAAAAATGGTGAGTTAAAAGAAGGGCAAGTTAAGGCAGCTGATTTATATACGAATGAATTTAATCCGTATGCAAAATAGAATGACAGCATCCCTCCTCCCTATAAAGGGAGGAGGTTGCTGCGGCACGTCCTTTTCTTCTTCTACGAAAGGGAGGTTAGTTGAAAGAAATTTTTAAGGCCATCCTAAACAGAATGGCTTCGATCTACATCAATTTTAGGTAATGACTCAGTATTTGCTGAAAAGGTGCTACTCAATCGTCGTTCAATGATCGGCATAAAGTAATTAAGAATAGGACCTCCCAAACATACTGTTAGTACAGTCCCTACGCCAATTGGTCCATTAAAGATAGTGGCCATTATAAGGAACAGAAGATAAATGAGTGTTCTTGAAAACAGGATGTTCGTTTTAGTCAATGTTCGTATGATTAACATTAACTGGTCTACAGGAATGGGGGCGAAATTTGTGTGTAAATAGATTGCAGTTCCAAAACCTATTAAGACTAATCCTACCCCGAAACAAAGCAATTTACTGAACCATATCTCCGGAGTGATGAAATGCCCTAAGAAAAATAACCATAAATCAATTCCTATACCCGTTAAAACAGCTGATACCAAACCAAGATACTCTGGTCTGTGCCTTTTTAACAACGAGTTGCACATAATAATGATAAAGGCGAGAATGATTTCCCAACTGCCAACAGTAAGCCCAATTTCCATAGAAAGTCCAATCAAAAGTGCATCAAAAGGAGAGGTTCCAAGGTGCGATTGTATGGTGAAAGAAATGCCCAAGCTTAAAATCAAAATGCCTAATCCGTAACAAAGGTATTGCTGATTATTCGACTTTTTCATCATTATCGGTGCAATAATTCTTTCGTCATCAATAAATGCGGAATTCCATCCTCTATAAATACGCTTGATGAAGTCTGATAGCCTAGTTTTTTATAAAAACCCTGTGCCTGTGTTTGACCGTGTAATTTGACCCGCGTTGTTCCTCTTTCCTTCGCAATTTCCTCTAATGCTGTAATAATTACTTTACCAAGACCGAATTTTCGGTAATGTTCCAGAATACAAATCCTCTCTAATTTTCCGAATTCATCAACCCATCTCACTCGTCCCGTTCCGACAGGTTGTTCTTCGTAATAGACTAAGATATGTTCACATTGACCATTAAGCTTGTCAAACTCGTCAAATTCATCCTCTAAGGGAACGCCTTGTTCCTTAACAAATACCTCTTTTCTTATGTGAAATGCCTTTCTTAAATCTTCATCAATGGTTATTCTTTTTACATTCATTTCTTTCAGTCCTTTTAAATTAATTTGTCCAAGAATATTTGTACTTTAATAATAAAATTAAATCATTTTATTGTATTTACAACAAAATTAGGTTAAATTTAATTTATATCAGTTATGTTGTAATTGCAACAAAAATTTCGTTAAGGAGTAAATTTATGAAAGAAATTTTACGCGAAATTGGAATGATAGCTAGGGCATTAGATTCTATAAGTAATATTGAATTTAAAGAATATGAGCTTACTAAAGGGCAGTATTTGTACCTTGTGCGGATATGTGAAAACCCAGGAATCATTCAAGAAAAGTTAGCTGAAATGATTAAAGTAGATCGAACAACAGCAGCTCGTGCCATAAAAAAACTTGAAATGAATGGGTTTATTCGAAAGGAAGCTGATGAAAAGAACCAAAAAATTAAAAAACTTTTTCCAACAGAGAAAGGGACAAATGTTTATCCGTTCTTAATAAGAGAACATAATTATTCGGATATGGTTGCATTAGCTGGGTTTTCTGAAAGCGAAGTGGAGACCATTTTTGATCTTCTTCAAAGAGTTAGAAAAAATATAGAAAAAGAGTGGGAATTTGTGAAAAAAGGAAACAAGAGAAATTATTGAGTATATAAAGGAGCGATATATTTAAATGGTTAAAAATATAAAAAAGTGCACTATTGAAGACGTATGCATACTTCAAGAAATTAGTTATGAAACATTTAATGAGACATTTAAGCAACAGAATTCACCTGAAAATATGAAAGCCTATTTGGAAAGGGCATTTAACTTAAAACAATTAGAAAAAGAATTATCTAATATCTCTTCGGAATTCTTTTTTGTTTATTTTAATGATGAAGTCGCCGGATATTTAAAGGTCAATATCAATGATGCTCAGTCTGAAGAAATGAGTGATGAATCACTTGAAATCGAGAGGATTTATATAAAGAACAAATTTCAAAAACATGGGCTTGGTAAATATCTGTTAAATAAAGCTATGGAAATTGCGATGGAACGTAATAAAAAGAAAATCTGGCTAGGTGTATGGGAAAAAAATAAAAATGCTATTGCTTTTTATAAGAAAATGGGGTTTGTTCGAACTGGATCTCACTCTTTTTATATGGGTGATGAAGAGCAAATGGACTTTATAATGACCAAAACACTCATATAACTTTTTTGAAAGCAGTTCAAGGATTTAAAATAAAAATCAACAAGATAGAAGGAAAAGCTAAGTTAAGTCAAAATCACCCTGTTGAACGACAAGAGCCAATTATTAAAGAGTTAGAAAATACTTCCCAACCAGATAATATCCATATAGCCTCTCTTATGAAGAAAAATCTACAAAGAGTGTGAAGAAATACACTTAAACGATCGGGTAGGGTTGAGGCGCCTGTCCCTCATTACTTTACAACGTTAAACAGCCGGGGGACAGGCACTTTAATCAGGAATGCTTTAATGGAGTAACGGGAAAAGCCCAATTTCTCAACATTAAATTGAGAAATTGGGCTTTTAATATTGGAATTTCCTTACCGTTGAAAATTCATATTTCGTATATTTAGATATCATTTTTTGTGAGTTCTTTTTTTGTAAAATAGTTTTTTTCTTGTTTTAAATTTGCAACAGTTATGATCCATCATAGCGATGGTTGTATAAATACATTGATAAACATGAGAAACTGTGGTAAATTTATATAGATACACCAATTTGGATTTTTTGTATAAATTATCCCTATTATAATTATACAACATAAAATCCTTTTCAGTCAACCCCTATTTTTATTTTTTTTAAAGGAGTGTTTGATATGAACATGGAACTTCGTCAGGAGCAAGAACGAGTGAACAGTGTAATGGAGACAATTATAGAGCAAATCACTAGATTGGAGGGCGAAACTTCCAGGCGTCGGATGGAAGTGGTGAATATCCGTAAACACTTTTGGGATGAAGTAAAGGTTAACGTTGATACCTTCGACGATTATCTTGAGACAATCATCGGCTTGAGACAAGAGGCTCAAGCTTTGTCCGTAAGCCAAAGCACCCATAGACATGCATCTAAGAGATTATCTGCGCTGCGGCGGATGCAAGATGTGCCTTATTTTGGTCGGATTGATTTCATTGAAGAAGGAACTTCAACTGCGGAACGAATCTATATCGGCATTTCTACGCTCACGGATACAAGCGGAGAAAATTTCCTTATTTACGACTGGAGAGCTCCGATCTCGAGTGTCTACTACGACTACCAGCCTGGCCCAGCCAAGTATGCTACACCTGGATGTGTCATCCATGGCACACTGGAGAAAAAGTGGCAATATCTCATCCGCGGCGGCATTATCCAATCTATGTTCGATACCAGTCTCACTATTGGTGACGAGATTTTACAGCAGGTGCTTGGTAAGGGTACAGATAAACATATGCACAATATAGTAGCGACCATTCAACAGGAGCAAAACCGCATCATCCGGCACGATCGCGGGCGAATGCTCATTGTACACGGCGCGGCTGGCAGCGGTAAGACATCGGCTGCCTTGCAGCGGATTGCTTATTTACTCTATAAATATCGAGATATACTGAATGCCGATCAAATCATTCTTTTTTCGCCTAATTCAATGTTTAATAGTTACGTTTCCAATGTGCTTCCAGAACTTGGTGAAGAGAATATGCAGCAGGTCACATTCCAGGAGTACTTGGATCATCGGCTGAAAAGTGAGTTTCAAGTTGAGGATCCTTACGATCAATTGGAATATGTTTTGACTGCAGTGGATAAACCATTATACGAAACAAGGATTGCGAGCATCCGATTCAAGGCTACCATCTGTTTTTTTGAGGCAATCAAATCATACAGGGAGTCGCTGGAATTATCCGGAATGGTGTTCAAGGGGATTATCTTCAGAGGAAAGACAATTGTTACTGCTAAACAAATTGAGGAAAAGTTTTATAGTGGTGACACCTCGCTTCGCTTTCATAGCAGACTTGAAAAATTGAAGGATTGGCTAATTAAGCAAATAGATGAAGCCGAGAAGCTCGAACGGACTAAGCCGTGGGTACAGGAGGGAATCGAACTGCTTAGCAATGAGGAGTACCATAAGGCATATACTTACTTAGCGGAAAAACGCGGTTTTAAAGGAGCTTCGATTCATGATTATGAAATCGAGCCTGAGGCGTTAGCCCGCTTGATTGTTCGCCAGAAATTAAAGCCGTTGCGAAAACGAATCAAGGCGTTTCGTTTCGTCAACATTAAGGGAATATACAGGCAGTTTTTTACCGATCCCATCCAGATTAAACAGTGGATGGACCGGGAAGTACCTGGGGAGTGGCCAGATATTTGCCTATCGACTGTGAAAATGCTAGACGAAGGTAAACTATTTTATGAAGATGCTACTCCGTTTTTACTAATAAAAGAGCTGATTCAAGGCTTTCAGACGAACAGCTCGATCAAACATGTAGTTGTAGACGAGGCACAAGATTATTCTCCATTTCAATTTGAGTTTTTGAAACGATTGTTTCCTTCGGCAAGAATGACCGTGCTCGGTGACTTTAACCAAGCAATATTCGCCCATGCCAGCGAAATGGTCGATTTCCACACACTTACTGGCTTATACGGTCCGGATGAAACAATTGCAATCAATTTGACTCGCAGCTACAGATCCACAAAACCAATTATCGAATTTACACGCGGACTTGTACCTGACGGCGAACGGATTACCGCTTTTGAACGCGATGGTGAGAGGCCTATATTGACGCAACTGTCTAATCGTGCTGAATTGCATCGCTCCATAGCTTCCCAAGTTGCAGATTTACGGAAACGGCAGTACAGCACAATAGCAATTATATGCAAATCTGCAGAGGAAAGCACAGCTGCATACGATTCCTTGAGAGGCATCGAAGGAATTAAGCTCGTGAAGAGTGGATCGATTGAATACGAGCAAGGCGTTGTCGTCATGCCCGCGTATTTGGCCAAAGGTATCGAATTCGACGCGGTTATCATTTATAACGCATCAGCGGAAGTATACGGAGATGAGAGCTTACGCAGATTGTTCTACACCGCCTGCACCCGGGCTATGCATTACTTGCGGCTTTACAGTATAGGCGAACTGAGTCCTTTTTTACGCAATGTTCCGCCGGAGAGTTTACTTCTGAGCTTGACTTGACACGGAAGAGAAAGAAATGCACAGCCGTGCCAATTGTTCTGAACTGACGATTATATCGTTGATGTAACCATATTTTAATTGGGTATTTTGCAAATCGAAAGGAGAAAGAATTTGAAAAATCAAAATGAAACAACTCAAAACGGAGGGACATTTGGGAGTAGAGGTAACTTTTTGTTGGTCATGATTATGATTCTAGGTGTATTTGTAGCCATTTTAAATGAAACGCTGCTTAACGTAGCATTGCCGAAAATTATGAATGACTTCGGAATCTCGCCGAGTACCGCGCAATGGTTGACAACTGGATATCTACTAGTTATTGGTGTGCTTATACCAGTCACCGCTTATTTAATTCAGCGGTTCACGACAAGAAGTTTGTTCCTTGGAGCTATGGGCTTGTTTACGGTGGGGACATTGGTAGCGGCTATCGCACCAGGGATTGAAGTGCTTTTGATTGGAAGGCTGCTTCAAGCGGCGGGTACCGGGCTGCTCTTTCCTTTACTAACCAATGTGGTATTCTCCATCGTTCCTATTGAAAAAAGGGGTTCGGCAATGGGGACCATTGGAATTGTCATTACTTTTGCTCCAGCGATTGGCCCCACTTTATCAGGAATCATTGTAGAGCATTTCAGTTGGAGGGTTCTCTTTTACGGCGTTCTGCCGATTGCACTGTTTGTTATTATATTTGCATATGTGATGCTCAAAAACGTGACGGAGACGACTAAACCGAAGATTGATCCGATATCGCTTCTACTTTCAACCTTAGGCTTTGGGGGGATTGTATATGGATTCAGCAGTTCTGGTGAAGGTCATGGGGGTTGGTCGAGCAATGAAGTCTTAGTTCCAATTGCAATCGGCGTTGTTTCTTTAGCCTTGTTTACTTGGAGGCAATTGACGATTTCACAACCGTTGCTAGATTTAAGAACATTTAAATACAACATTTTTAGGATGTCGACGCTGATTATGATGATTGTCATGATGGCGATGTTTTCAGCGATGATGTTGTTGCCGATTTTTCTCCAGAATGCGTTAGGTTACAGTCCGTTGGAGGCAGGTTTGATTATGTTGCCAGGCGGTATTGTTATGGGAATAATGTCACCAATTACAGGCCGATTATTTGATAAATTTGGTGCCAAGTGGCTTGCGCTTATCGGATTGGGGTTGATAGCAAATACGCTGTGGCAATTTGCTTTTATCACATTGTCAACACCCTACAGTACGATTATGATTTTCAATACGCTATTAATGTTGGGGATTTCAATGGTCATGATGCCGATTATGACCAACGCTTTGAACGAATTGCCACCTCCATTATATCCACATGGTACGGCTATTATCAGTACTCTCCAGCAGGTGGCTGGCGCTGTCGGGACAGCATTACTTGTATCAATCATGACCAATCGTTCTACTCGTTTTATGGAAAAAACAGTGATTAAGGAAGATGAGTCTACATTACAAATTCTGGCGATGATTGCTGGAATGAAAAGCGCGTTCTTACTTGCATTCGTACTAGTAGTCATCGCATGGATAGTCTCATTATTTATAAAACGGTCCGTTCCACAAGAAAAGAAATTGAAAATAAAGCAGGGTGCTGCGAACTGACAGAGAGTTAACTCATTGTCAGGAGTAGGTTGTGTTAGATATTCTAGAAAAGGGCGCATTTCCGGAATAGGGAAAGCGTCCTTTTTGCATGAAAGGGCTGGATTGTTGGGAGGACAGACAGAAGAATACTCATAAAAGATTGCGTGTGAAGTATTGGATTGAAACGAAGTAGGTTAAGTTGAGCGAGTTGTAAAGAAAAAATTTTGATTCCAATTAATGTTAATGACCCTGTTAAATGAGCAAACAGAAAGGGCATGTTTTGAAAAAAGATTGATCAAAACATGCTCATAATATAATTGGTTTAATCTAGGTGCTATTTTTCTGCATGACTGGAAACGTAATTTTTTCTTTAGCTGATGAATTCCATTTAGTCACAGCTTTCACCTTTCGGCAATAGCGATTAATTCTTTCATTTATTAGGAAACAGAGAAATTGAAACCTTACCCTAACTTTTCCATATAGTTAACAAAATTAATGACAGCGGAGGGATTTCAATGAGTTTTAATAATGACAAACTAAACAATTCAAGTTATCTAATGCTAGCTTTTATTGGTTAGGGAATTGGGGCGTTATTAGGATTAATTGCTTATGTGAAAGATTGGTTTTGATTTGAATAAAGGATGGTCAGTGAAAAAAGCTTTTTAATTTAGAAGAGTTTGAGTATCAGCTATAATTCTTCTTCAACAAACCAGCTACTAGAAACTTCAGTGATCTTCAAGAAAAGGGCGCAATTCTCTAACAAAGTATTATGCTAATTATAGTGAGTATAGTCAAAGTGTTACATACAAAAAAGACTGGCATAAAACAATATTCTGGGTAGGAGATAATTAATTTCTATACAAGGCTCTGTTATTGATTTTTAGCTAAAATAATAGCCTGGCAAAAAAACGCCAAGCTATTATTATTTGTTTTAGTTAGAACATTGATTTGACTATATTTCATATCTTCCATAATCATTACCCTATATTTATATCCCCTATTAAGTAGAGTGCTGCTTTTCCAGCCATCTTTACCCGTGTGTCCTCGTGCTTACAATAAAGCGTACCGCCTCTATTGGATAACTGTTTTGCTGCCATTTCACGTTTCTTCAGTTTCTCTGCCCAAAATGGCACTAAACCGCAGTGAGCAGAACCACATACTGGGTCCTCATTTACCTTTAACTTTGGGAAAAATGCTCTTGAAACAAAATCATAATCATTTCCTTTGGCCGTAACAATAACTCCAAGACCCTCTGGCAACTGTTCTAGTTTTGAAAAGTCAGGACTTAGATTTTTCACTGCTTCTTCTGACTCTAATACACATAACAAATCTCTATTTAAATATGCTTCTATCGGTGTGGTTCCCAAAGCATCAATCATTTGTTCAGTAAGAGGTATCTCCTTTGAAGAGGCAATTGGGAAATCAAGTTCATACAAATCATCTTTTCTATTGACTGTAAGTACCCCACTCATTGTGTCGAATTGAATGGTTTTCAATTGATTTTCAACATAGTTCATAATGACAAAAGCAGTTGCTAAAGTTGCGTGACCACAAAGGTTGATTTCTCCTCCAGGTGTAAACCATCTAAGTTTATAGTTTTCTATCCCTTTTACTGCAAATGCCGTTTCAGAAAGGTTATTTTCAATAGCAATCTTTTGCATAATGTCATCAGGAATCCATTCATTCATAACACAAACCCCAGCAGGATTTCCCTCAAACACTTTTTCTGCAAATGCATCAACCACATAATACTTCATAATTTTCCCCTCCTAGATTAATCAAATTAAACGTAAAATGTTCAGGTGTTATACTTGGATATCCTTATATTAATAGGTACATATGTATAACAGTCAACTTAACCATATAACACTTAACTTTCAAAACAGTGCTGATGGAGGATTTATTATGAAGATTGAAATAAACAGGAACTCCAATATTCCGATTAATCGACAAATTTATGAGAATATAGCAGATAGAATCAGGTCAGGGGGATTATCGGAGGATGAACGTTTGCCTTCTGTTAGAGCGTTAGCAAAACAATTAGGGGTAAGTGTACTTACAGTTGTAAGAGTGTATGAATGGTTAGAAAAAAATGAGTTAATTGAACGGATACAAGGAAAGGGGACGTTTGTTAAAGCTAATATTACATCAGAAGATAAAGAAAATAACAAAAGGAACAATTTCGAATGGCAATTATCCGTTTTAGATTATCTTCCCCGAACTCAGTTTGGTGCCCATTATGGTTCTTTTGAAAACTGTATTCAGTTTTCTGTTGCAGCGATTTGTCCATCTTTACTTCCAAATCATTATCTGGAGAAAGAAATCCATTCAACTTTAAAAAAGAATCCGAGTATTTTATCAAGTTATGGACCTGCACAAGGGGATGAGGAACTTAGAAAAGCGATGAGTGAGTATCTTCGCAAACAAAATTTAAATATTGACCATAAAGATATATTGGTAACTAATGGTGCTCAACAAGGAATAGATTTGGTGGCGAGAACTTTTATAGGACCAGGTGATGTTGTGGTTACAGAAGCCCCCACTTATCCAGCGGCAATTGATACATTTCGAGCTCGTGGGGCTACGATCGTTCCCGTACCGTTAGATGAAGACGGGATGAGAATGGACCTTTTAGAAAGAGTTTGCGAAATATATAAACCCAAAATGATATATACCATCCCTAACTTTCAGAATCCAACTGGAAGGGTTTTAAGTCGAAAAAGAAGGGAGCAATTATTAATATTTGCCCAAGAACATCAAATAATCATTGTAGAAGACGACCCATGGAGTGAGATATTTTTTGACAAGAAACCTCCATCACCCATAAAAGGTCTTGATACAAACGGTTTTGTCATTTACTTAAAGGGGCTGAGCAAGACATTGGTTCCTGGTTGCCGGATAGGGCTACTAACCGCAAATGGCACTCTGTTTAATCGTTTAGTGGCATCTAAAGTGAATACGGATCTTGGTAGTCCATTATTAACACAAAAGGCAATCCTCCCATTTTTTCATTCGAAAAGGATGGAGGACCATATGGAAAAGCTGAGATTTGCTTTGAAATTAAGAAGGGATAAAGTTATAGAACTCTTCAATTCCCATATGCCGAATGAAGTTCAATGGATTGAACCAACAGGTGGATTAAATATATGGGTATCCATTCCCTCAGAGTGGAATACGAACCATTTATTAATCGAATGTCAAAAAGAGAATGTTTACTTTCTTCCTGGTTCAGCTTGTTTCGCAGGAGAACCCGAAAATTATCATTTAAGGTTAAACTTTTCCTATTTATCGGATAGTGAATTAGAAAATGGAATCTTAAAATTTTGCAATATCACAAGAAAATTTTTATCTTCAAATCAACTATTTAGACAATCACCTATTATGTAAAAAAGGCTGCAACAAAAATACTTCCAGATTAAAGTTTGATGGTTGTAAGATATGGAACCTTCTACAATGAAATTCGTAATAGTATAAAGAGAGGATGATTTCTAGTAAATGGTTTCATATTACCGGGATACTCTTTTTATTTTCTGTAGTTACAACAGCGGCGGATTAAAAGTTGTTAAAATGTATTCTAATAGGAATGGGGGGATTAGATGGCATGGTTAATCCTGCTTGCAGTTGTTATTTGGTTTATTTTGTTTTTACGCAAAAAACTTTCATTTAAATTTGGTTTATCTCCAAAATCATTAGAGATAAGACCAATTAAAGGGTTAAAAAAATTAAGTGATAACTTGGAGCGGTCCCTTAGTAAAGGTTATATGGAAAACGTAGAAGTGAGGGTAAGGAAAGAGCATAGGTTAAAAGAAAATGAGTATAAGTGGCGTTTACTAGATTTAAAACGTTATTTTATTTTGACTTTTCTTTTAAAAGAGTCTCCAATGTTTAGCGAGAAAGTTGATGAACTGTGGCATCAAATGCTTATGTTCACCCGTGAGTATGATGATTTTTCCAAGAAATATCTAGGGACGATTCTTCATCACAGTCCAAATGTAAATGTATTGCCCAATCCTGATTTGCGGGGATTTTTTGATTGGGTGTATGCTGAGCTTTTTTTCATAAGAAAAGAGAATATCCATCTTTATAAGGGGTTTTTCAGGCACCCTGTACATCCAATAATGATTGATGAGTTTAAACATTTATCAGAAGATGAACTTATAGATATGTATTTTAAGAGGGATACCCAATATAGTATGACTGTACTCGCTCTTATCTCTTCCATGAAAAAAAACGCAGCTCAGATAAAGGATTATGAAAAAAGCGTCATACACGAAAAAATGAAAAAGAGCAAAAGGGAGCAAAACTATAACACAATGCTTGTTCCTTTCCTATCTGTTTCTTATTTTCATTATGATGAATTTTCAAGTTACATGAACATGAGCAGCAACAGTGCATCAAGCTGCACAAGTTGCGGGTCGGCCAGCTCCTGTAGTTCTTCTTGCTCGTCTGATAGTTCCTGCTCTAGCTGCGGTGGGGGTGGAGATTAATAATAGATCCCTTTAGGATTTTAACTTCTTTATAAAGTATTTAAAAATTTGTAGTCGATTAAGGCACTATCTTAGTGTAACGGGTCAGAATTCCTGAAAAATATAAATAGAAAAATTAAAAGTTTGTAAAGAAATGTACTTGAATGAACGGGTGCAATTCTTCAAGAAGGGGAATAGTT
Organism: Peribacillus sp. Hz7; assembly: GCF_042136355.1. NCBI lineage: Bacteria > Bacillati > Bacillota > Bacilli > Caryophanales > Bacillaceae > Peribacillus > Peribacillus sp. Hz7. The sequence goes on along the minus strand of NZ_JBHHJV010000037.1, from coordinate 164 downwards.
TTTTCTTATTGAAGTAAAGGGTGGGATAGTTTAATAAGGAAAATACTGGATAGGCTACACTTAGTTGGACAGAAATTTTAAGGTCAAGTAGACTACAGTTAATATAAACGAGGAGAACCTACCATGACCAAAAGAGAGCGGAGAACATTTACACAAGAATTTAA
>NZ_JBHHJV010000036.1:0-25528 GCF_042136355.1 Peribacillus sp. Hz7 | reverse complement strand
ATTCATAATGAGACCTCCGAGTAGATGTTTTGTCCTTTTTAGCTGGCCAGCTCAGGACACATTCATCTTATCAAGAGGTCTTTTTTCATTCAAACCGCATTTTCAGTTATTACAGGAATGCTGCCCCGTTCGTATTATAAGGTCTTATTATAACAGTAGCCAGGGTAGAACGTCTCTGCCCGTGGGGCTTGACCCCGTCAACTAAACCGTTCGCCCCCTACTTGTAGAAACATGATTGAGGCTGGTTGGGACGTAGATCTCGTATAACAAGCGAAGCTGTGACACTGCATGGAGGATTAGGGGTTACTGGCAAATGACTAGTCTAGGAGGAGATTCAGAATGAATCCAGTCGTTGGTCTGGATGTTCCAAAAGGGGAAAGTCAAGTTCAGGCATTTTTAGATAAAGGCAAACCATATCGTAAGAGCTTTAAAGTTTCTCATACTGTTGAGGGGCTTGATTCACTTGTAGCGTTTCTTGAGGATGTTAAAAGAGAGTCTGGAAAAAAGCCTTCAGTCATTTTAGAAGCTACTGGGCATTATCAAACTCCAGTCGTTCACTACTTGGAAGAGCGTGGGTATTTATTGATTATCATCAACCCTTTGATTTCATATAAGGCAAGAGGGTCAAGTTTAAGAAAAGTAAAGACCGATGCCATTGATGCCTATCTTCTCTGTGAGTTGTTCTATAAGGAGGAGTTAGAACCATATAAAAAGCGTGGGGTTCAGTTATTAAACCTTCGTAATCTGACAAGACAACATGAAAATATAACGGGCGTTATAATCCAAACAAAGCTGCAATTTCAGGCAGTGCTTGAACAAGTGTTTCCTGAATATAACGGGGTTTTTGGAGATTTATATTCTGTGGTGTCACTCTTAACTCTTTCAGAGTTTCCTTCTTCAGAAGACATTCTGAAGGCAAGTGAAAAAGCCATTACAGACAAGATATTTGAGTTATGTAAAAGTAGATCTATCAAATGGGCAAATGAAAAAGCCATTCAGCTTAAAGCTGCGGCAGCCCGTAACCCTTTTGAAAAGACCGTTTATCAGAGTCATATTTTAAGCCTAGGTATGTATATAAATATTCTTCTTCAGTACAAAGAGCATCTATCAAAGTTAGAGACAGAGATAGACGCTCTCGCTAAAGAAATTGAAGAATATACTATTATCAAATCTATCCCAGGCATTGGAGAAAAGATCGCGGCAACGATTATTTCTGAAGTTGGGGAGATAGATCGATTTAATAATCCTAAAAAGCTTGTAGCCTTCGCTAGAGTGGATCCTAGTGTATTCGAATCTGGTAAGTTTACAATTACAGTTTCAAATGCGGCAATTGTCAGAATTGAAAGAGGAGATACTAGTGCAAGCTACGAAACTCTTGATAAGATGGCAGAAGTATTTCGAATGAATTACAAGGATCTGGTGGAGAAGCAGGAATCATTCGAACCTCGTAGAGAGAAGACATTGCATGAAAAATTAAGAATGTTGAATGAAGAGCAATTAAGCCAAGTTAATAAACTAGTAGATGTGTTAATAGGGGGAAGACGATAATGTCTGAAACAAAAATTTCATATCAAATGAACGGATTTACATACATTCTTGAAACTTATAGAGACTTTTTACGAATTACTCGTGACGATAAAGTTATACATGTCCAGTATAAAAAAATCAAAAATCCTAATGACATTGGTCTAAAAGGGATAAATGATATTATTGGTAACTTTGCAAGCTACATAGAATTTTGTGAGACTGAAAAGCCATTTAGATATTGCGCTTTCACTGATGATGAATGGGCTAGAAAAACTCATGTCCACTGTACGATTCATTACACTTTATCTAATGGTCAAGATTTTATGGATGAACGACATGCTGATACAGTTAATGGTGAGATGAGAAGTGCTGATAGTACTATTACTAAGTACGAGTGCTTCATCAAAAATTGTAGCAAAGAAGAACTTAAAAAGAGTGTTAAGGTAGTTCCTTGGACTAGAGAACAACTAATCGATCACTTGAATGCAGAAGCAATTCTAAAAAACTCACTTAAGAAAAAATAGAAAAATCATTATAGCAACCTTCTAGGAAGGGGTAGCGAGCCTCCATTTTAATCGAAATTCTCCTTAGTGGTGGTAGTATTTAATACTACCTCTGCCTAGAGGGTTGCTAGATAATTGAAAAAGTCAAAAATTTATTAACTGCTAGTTACTTTCAAATAAAATAGAAAAGGGTAACTAGTTAGTAGCTACCCCTTTAACTATTAACACTTTCTATTTGGTTGAATAAAAATCAGTACTATCCTACTTATTTACCAAACAACGGAAGTGAAGTGATTTGTTGAAACAACTTAATTCCTTCCGAATCTAGTTTTTTACTGGGTAAATCATTATAAGTATCTCCAAACTCTTCATTATTCTTTGAGTTAACCTACTACTTATAAATTCTAAAGATTCATTTAGTTGTTTATCTGGAGAAAATTTTTCTTCTTGAAAATTATATTCAATCTAACCACCACGTTCTTTAATTATTTCCGCTCAGAGAAGACGGGGTTCTTCGATGAATACGCCTCAAAACGTTTGACTAATTCGTCGCGAAGATCATTTGGTTCGATAATCGCCTCCACACGCACCGAAGTAGCGAAAACCAAGCAGAGTAGGGCGTGTGGCGAGTTCAACGTACAAGATATTTTTGCAATCACCGTAGGGACTACGGGTAGAGCCTGCTAAAAAACTAGTGGATACACTGGTGTTCGTAGGAATCTCCCACTTCAAATTTTCGTTAGAAAATTAAGTGGTGAGTAGTTCAACAGCTGTTTCTTGAATGCGGATAATTTTTTTAATCCCTCTTCAATGAGTAAATATTCATTCAGCATGGTTACAAACAGTATTTTTCGTCACTTTTTTACTAATATATTTTCTTCGTAGATTTTTCGACACTGGTTACAATACCATGCCGTATATTTAATACCCTTTTCGTTTATATCCATTCTCGCAATCTTTACTGATCCACATTTAATACAATGTTTCATTCCGTAGTTCCCCCACTATAACTGATGCTCATTTTTTAGTAGAGTTTTGTATCTATACTCATACTCTCTAGTTTTTGTTTCACACTCTGTAAAAATCTTCCGCACACGAGACCATCTAAAATTCGATGGTCTAATGATAGACACATGTTCATCATATCGTGAATAGCAATCATGTTATCCACTACAATAGGTCTCTTGACGATGGCTTCCACACTCAATATTGCAGCTTGAGGCTGATTGATGATCGGAGTGGACTGAATAGAGCCAAAGGATCCCGTATTATTAACGGTAAACGTTCCACCAGCCATATCATCTGCAGTTAACTTTCCTTCTCTGCATTTTCTCGCTAAGTCATCAACTGCTTTAGCCAACCCTAAAATACTTTTTTGATCTGCATCCTTTATGACAGGAACAAATAGGGCATCGTTGGTAGCCACAGCGATAGAAATATTGATGTTCTTTTTGATAATAATTTTATCGCCACCCCACTGCGAATTCAGAATCGGAAATTCCTTTAGGGCTTCTACCACGGCCTTAATAAAGAAAGGCATGAAAGTTAAGTTGAGCCCTTCTTTTTTCTTAAACTCATCCTTTACTTGATTCCGGTATGTAACTAGATTTGTTACGTCACATTCAACCATTGTCCAAGCATGGGGAGATTCATGCTTGCTTTGTACCATTCGATTGGCTATTGTCTTACGGATCGGGGTAACCGGGATGATTTGATCTTCTTGACCGAAAGGAACATTTATTGAAGAAGGCATTGGGTGTTCTTCCAAGACTTCCTTCATGTCTGACGCAGGGGTCACTGAAACATGTGGTACCTCCTCAACCTGTTGAATAGCGGTTGCCGCTACTTGTCTATTACCATCTATAATCTCCTGAATATCTTTACGTGTAATACGACCAGACGCCCCTGTACCTGTAATCGTAGAAAGATCTAAATTATACTCTTGTGCAAGTTTTAATACAGCTGGTGAATAGCGTGGTTGCATTTCCTCTTTACCTGGAAGGACAGCAGACTCTACAGCCTTTTTTGGTTTAGATATGACAGCACTTGCCTGAGCATGGCTTTCACCCTCAATGGTGATGTAGCAGATCAAGGTTCCAACCGCTACAGTCTCTCCTTCTGGAATGACAATTTCGGATATCGTTCCACTAAAAGTTGAAGGTACTTCGGCATTGACTTTATCTGTATTTACTTCACATATTGGATCATATTTATTAACTTTATCCCCAACTTTGACGAGCCACTGGGAGATGGTACCTTCTGTTACACTTTCCCCTAATTGTGGCATAATAATTTTCTCAGCCATTTTTCTCCTCCTGATTCGATTAATATTGGGCCAATTCTTTCATGGCCTGATATACTTTATCTGGATTAAGCATAAAGAACTTCTCCATTGATGAACTATAAGGCATTGCAGGAACGTCAGGACCACAAAGGCGTTTAATCGGTGCATCTAATTCAAAAAGACATTCCTCTGAGATTGCTGCTGCGACTTCAGCCCCAACTCCTCCCTCTTTATTGTCTTCGTGAATTATTAATACTTTGCCTGTCTTGCGAGCAGCCTCAACAATAGATTCCTTATCAAGTGGATAAAGGGTACGTAGATCTAAAATATGTGCGCTATAGCCATCCTGGGATAGCCTTTCTGCCGCCTCCAAGGCAAAATGTAACGTAAGGCCATAAGAGATAACCGTGATGTCATCTCCTTTTCGCTTAATATCTGCCTTCCCAAGCGGAACAATATAATCCGTGTCCGGCACCTGTCCTTTAATTAATCGATAACAACGCTTGTGTTCAAAGAAAAGAACAGGATCTTCATCTCGTATAGCTGCTTTCAATAATCCTTTAGCATCATAAGGAGTAGATGGAGTTACTACTTTTAGACCTGGAATGTTACAAAACATGGCTTCAACGCTTTGTGAATGATAGAGGGCTCCATGAACTCCCCCTCCATAAGGAGCGCGAATCACTAACGGACAATTCCAATCACCATTCGAGCGATATCTCAGTTTAGCTGCCTCATTCACAATCTGGTTGACAGCTGGCATAATATACTCAGCAAATTGAATTTCTGCTACAGGTCTCATTCCATAAGCAGCTGCCCCAATCGATACACCCGCAATGGCCGCTTCTGATAATGGAGTATCTATCACTCTTCGTTCTCCAAATTCTTCATGGAGTCCCTGTGTAACACGAAATACCCCGCCACGAACCCCAACATCCTCTCCTAACACAAATACATTTCTGTCGCGTTGCATTTCCTCCTGCAAAGCTTGTGTTATTGCATCAATATAAGAAATCACTGTCATTCTTTTTTCCCCCTATTCTGCATAAACGTGTCTTAGTGTATCTTCTGGAGCTGGAGTTGGAGCATTCTCTGCATACTCGGTTGCCTCATCGACTTCCTTGACAATCCAATCATGAATCTCCTTCTCTTTATTTTCATCCAATAATCCTACTTCCTTTAGGTACGTACTGAAGGAAACAAGAGGATCTTTCTTTTTAGCTTCTTCGACTTCTTCACGAGATCGGTAGGTCCGATCATCGTCATCACTAGAATGGGGCATTAGACGATAGACAACAGCTTCAATCAACGTAGGTCCATCATCCGCTTTTGCTCTTTCTACTGCCTCTTTCATAACTTTATATACTTCAAGGGGATCATTCCCATCTACAGTTACACCTGTAAACCCATACCCTTTTGCCCTATCTGCAATACTTTCACAAGCAACCTGCCTTTCAAGAGGAACAGAAATCGCATACTTGTTATTCTCGCAAAAGAAGATAACCGGTAACTTGTGTACTCCAGCAAAGTTAGCCGCTTCATGGAACTCCCCCTGATTACTAGAGCCTTCCCCAAAGGCAGTTAAAACCACCAAGTCTTCGCCACGCATTCTCCCTGCTAATGCAATTCCTACGGCATGTGGAACTTGGGTTGTCACGACGCTGGAACCAGAAAAAATATTATACTTTGTACTACCATAATGCCCTGGCATTTGTCGTCCACCACTGTTCGGATCTTCCGCCTTAGCAAAAGCAGAAAGCATTAATTCCTTTGCCGTCATCCCAAATACAATGGCCATTCCCATGTCTCGATAATACGGACAAAGAAAATCTTTCTTTTTATCTAGTGCAAAAGCAGCTCCAACCCCTGCAGCTTCATGACCCTGACAAGAAACTAGGAAAGGTAACTTTCCCGCACGGTTTAGTAGCCACATCCGTTCATCTACTTTTCGTGCCAAAACCATATTCTGATACATGCCAAGGACCTGTTCATCTGATAAACCTAGAGCTCGATGCCTGTTCTCGATTTGGACAGTTTCAGTTCTATTCATATAATTACCCTCCTAGGATTTTTTGAATTCCATTATTTTCATTCTTAACTTTTCCTTTTCGTAAATCCCTTTTATCGTTTCCCGACAGAAGACTCCCACCTCAAGGAGTGTGAAAGGTGTAGCCCAATGAGTAGGTGGGAGATGAATGTCGGTAGGCGGTAGCCTAAATTGTTGAACAACACGAACAAGTGTACTGTAATATACTTGTAAGTTGTTCTTTGAAAACTGAAGATATGAGGTTCTAGCAGGAAAATCGTCTGCTAGGTAAAATCTTCAACGTTCTAATCGCCTCCACACGCACCGAAGTAGCGAAAACCAAGCAGAGTAGGGCGTGTGGCGAGTTCAACATACAAGATATTTTTGCAATCACCGTAGGGACTACGGGTAGAGCCTGCTAAAAAACTAGTGGATACACTGGTGTTCGCAGGAATCTCCCACTTCAAATTTTCGTTAGAAAATTAAGTGGTGAGTAGTTCAAGAATGAATCGCTATTCTCTCAACAGCGAGAGCAGCTTCCCCTATAATCTCTGCTAGGCTCGGGTGAGGATGAATGGTCTGGGCAATTTCCCATGGAGTGGCGTCCAATACTTTCGCTAATGCTCCTTCTGCAATCAGATCCGATACATGAGGGCCAATCATATGAACTCCTAGCAAGTTATCTGTCTTTTCATCGACGACTAACTTGACAAAGCCATCGTGTTCCCCAAAGATTAGTGCTTTTCCTATTGCCTTGAATGGGAATAAGCCAGTTTTAATCGAAAACCCTTTATGTTTTGCCTCTTCTTCCGTCCATCCAACACTAGCTATCTCAGGACGACTATACGTCACTTTTGGTACCATGGTGTAATCTATAGGGTGAGGGGCGAGTCCTGCCATATGTTCTACGGCGAGAATGCCTTCATGTGAAGCTACATGGGCCAATTGCAATCCTCCAATGACATCACCAATAGCGTAGATATGACTTTCCTCCGTTTGGAAATACTCATTCACCTGAATCACGTTCTTCTCTACTCTCACTTCTGTGTTTTCTAATCCTATGTTCTCGACATTCGCAGAACGACCAACTGCAACGAGAATCTTTTCAGCTTGAAGAGTGATTAATCCTCCATTTTTATCTACTTGTATGGTGACAGTTTCACTGTCCTTTGAAAATGTTTCAGGTAGGACCTTAGCACCTGTGTGAATTTGGATTTTCCGTTTTTTCAACAATCGGGTCATTTCCTTACTTATTTCAGCGTCTTCTAAAGGAAGAATACGGTCCGCAAATTCTACGATTTGCACATCTACCCCCAAATCGTTAAGTAAGGATGCCCATTCAATCCCTATGACTCCACCTCCGACCACAAGAATCGATTTAGGTAGGGATTCCAGCTGAAGAGCTTCGTCACTTGTTATTACAGATATGCCATCTACTTCCAATCCAGTAAGTGTACGTGGTCTTGAACCAGTAGCAATCAGTAAATTCTTTGGTACTAATATTTCTGAATCCCCGTCCATCCGCATTACAGATACCGCTCCGGCTTGTGGCGAAAAGATGGAAGACCCTAGCACCCGTCCGTCTCCCTGGAATACCGTGATATTTCCTTTTTTCATTAGATATTGAACACCTTGATGAAGTTGATCGACGATTTTTTGTTTTCGCTCCATCATTTTAAGAAAATTTATGGATATATTAGAAACTTCTACTCCAAATTCAGGACCTTGGGTAACAGTATGATACACCTCAGCAGACCGAAGAAGCGCTTTACTTGGAATGCATCCCCGGTGTAGACAGGTCCCGCCAAGCTTATCTTTTTCGACAACAGCTACCTTCATGCCTAACTGGCTGGCGCGGATGGCGGCAACATAGCCACCAGTCCCACCTCCTAGCACGACTAAATCATATTCATTGGTCGACATTGCATATCCCCCTCATATATGAATTTTTAGGTTATCAGTCTTAACTTCTTTTGGAAGAATTTCATTGCCCTAGTTCGTGTTTGATAGTCTATTAATCATTTTCTAATGAGACATCTCAATATTGAAATCCTCCTTATAACTCCCCATTTCCAATAAAAAACTTCATCGTCAACACTGAAATGAATTTTAGAGGACGGGAAATGATAGCGCTTTCTTTAACTCACAAAAACACTCTCTTCTTTTTAAAAGGGAATGCAAATAACAAAGAAAACAACCATTAAATAACTAGATTTGAATAATTTTCCAACTAATTGCATGTTATCATACTCAGATACTATTTGAAAAATATCTATTTTATTGGTTTTATATATAATAAAGGTATAAAAATTCAAAAAAGGGGTATTTTTCAAAATGGACATCAAGCAACTTCGTTATTTTGTTACTATTACCGAGGAAGGACAAATCACTCGTGCTGCAAAAAGACTTCATATGGCACAACCTCCTCTGAGCCGACAGCTTATACTTTTGGAACAAGAACTTGGCGTCACATTACTGGAGAGAAATGGTCATAACTTGGAATTAACGGAAGCAGGTAAATTATTGTACAACAGGGCCCAAAGTATTTTAAATCAATTAGACCAAACCATTACAGATATAAAAGGAACGGGTGAAGGTTTACACGGGGTATTGTCGATTGGCACGTACGTCTCCTGTATTCCACATCTGACCGGGAGAATTCATTATTTTCGGCAACAATATCCTCTTGTTCATTTTAAACTATGGGAAGGAGGCCCCTTCTACCTAAGAGAGCACTTAGAAAAACGAAATATTGAAATTGCCATCTTAAAATTACCACTAAAAATGAATAACATTTCTATGATCCGTTTACCGGGGGAGCCATTTGTCTTGGTTATGCCCGGAGATTGGGATATCCCTATTTCAACAAAAACAGCGATTCGTATGAAAGATATTGCAGAAATCCCTCTTCTGATGTTGCATGTGTACGGAGACAGAGAGAGGTCTTACCACGAAACAGTGATTCATGAGTGCAGAAGATACGATTTCGAACCGAATATCGTTTGCGAATGTCCGAATGTATCTGTCATTCTTTCACTCATCATAGCTGGAATTGGAGCATCGATTCTTCCTAAGAATTTTGTATCTTCCCATCTGAGTACCAATGTAAAAGTGGTGGATATCCTAGACTTCCCTACCCAAGCTGAAACAGCTGTAATTTGGCTAAAGGACCGTCGACTATCTGAAAGTGCTCTCCGATTCATCGAAACATTTCAAACCGAGTAGGGTTGCATATAGCTAAACACAATTTGCTGACCACACCCAGGCATAGTCTCTTCATTTTATTTCCTTTTTCACTATGAACCCAAGGAGTAAAAACCCCTTGGGTCTTCCATTCTATAAATATCCTTTTTCTTTTAAGCTGATATGCTTTCCGGTATGAGAGACAATCACATGGTCAAGGAGTTCAATTCCTATAATTTTTCCGGCTTCTGCAAGTCGCTTAGTCACTTCGATATCTTCCTTACTCGGTGTCGGTGAGCAAGCTGTCTGATGAAATAACCGTGTCTAACTTTTTGGGGTCACTTCATGAATTAAAATAAAGAAATTGGGCTTTTTGGTTACTCCATTAAAGCGCTCGATTTTGAAATAGTACGCTGACCTTCTCATTGATTATACTTACCTTTTTAAAACCGGTATCCATATTTCGCTTTTGAAAGTGGATGAAGTTACATCTTTACTCTCATTCCATAGAATTTCGGGACCTTCTATTTGTTCATAATTTGAGGATGGAAACCACTCAGAATAAATGCGTCCCCATACATCTTGCAGCGTATCTGGAAATGGCCCAATTGCTTCAAATACAGCCCATGACGAAGCAGGAACTTCAAGCTCTGTTAGGCTATCAGGACACGCTTTAGTTGTGGCCACACCAATATAGTGATCAAGTTCCCCTTTTTCCTCCATCCTACCTTCAGAAAAATTCGTAGATGCGCTAAGAAGTCCCCTAGGCTCAACATTAGAAAGTTTTTTTAGTTTATTTATCGTTTCAATATCTAAACTTTCCCACATAGAAGCAATTTCCGGATTAACCCCGTTGAAAATAATAGGCACTCTTTTTTTAATACCAACGATGCGAAATGCTCCTTTTTCTTCAATTCGATAGTTCATTTCACTTCCTCCTTTGATTGATAAATGGAAGGTCATTCGTGGGTAAGCTTTAAGTGAATGGCCATTATTTCTAGCTTCTGACGGTGTTATGCCATGTAAATTCTGAAAAGCTCGTGCAAAAGAATCTGGTGAGTTGTACCCGTATTTCATTGCAATATCAATGACCTTTACGCTGCTATCTTTAAGCTCAAATGCTGCAAGAGTAAGCCGTCTGCGACGAATGTATTCCGATAGTGAAATACCTGCAAGAAAAGAAAACATCCTTTTAAAATGATATTCAGAGCAGAAAGCCATCCTTGCTACTTCTTTAAAGTCAATATCATTAGTTAGATTTTCTTCAATATACATTAATGCTCCATTCATGTTTTTAAGCAAATCCATTGATATAACCTCCTTTATCAAAAGAATAGCAGGAATTGAATGCACCCATCCGACTTTTCGTGCACAATTATGCAGCGTGAACTCAGCGTGTACATACTGCTCGTCCAAAGCAGAGTTTAACCGTAAAATAAATAAAAGCCGCCGATATAAACGGCAGCTTCCTCTTTATTAAATGGCTTGCTCGACACTAAACGTATAATTCACTCTTGTTTTTGAACCAGTATTTACAAACTTATAACGGTATGTAGCTTTTTGGGCTTTGAAATAGGATAATTTCGTATACCCGTTTCTAGTAGCTTTGAATGTTTTGACTGTTACCCACTTACTTCCTGATTTTTTCTGTAAATAAGCCGTAAAAGAGCCCTTCGCTTTACTACTAGCCCTCACACCAGCAAGTATATTCTCATAACCAGGCTGCGTTTGAGTAAAAGTTTTGCTTACCGTTACATAGTTGGAAAAGTACCCATCTGCGTACCATGTTACATACAACGTGCCAGGCTTGCCTTTCCAGACCTTAGCGCTTGCTTCTTCTGTACTTACACCTGCCAGACCAAGCGACAAGACGAATGCTGTCATGATTACAATAAAACCTTTTTTCAATTTGCTCACTTGCGTACCTCCTAATCTTGGTGAATTATAATTGCTTAATATAACTAATTGATTATAACTCTAGTAAAATTAGGAAACACGGTACATTTCTACTAAAATACGACAAAATCCATACAAGAAAATAATATTAGTGGAAATTTGGCAAAAAAGACACGCTAAAAGGTAGTGTTCAGAGAACCAATATAGAGAGTGGGATTTTCAACCTTTGCACAAACAATTAAGCTCGTTGTGACGAAGGACTGGGATATTTATTTAGTCGTCCTCTACCTGCTGCCGAGTTATATAAGATAACAGTGCCTGTGTGATCCATACTTAATAAAACGGATACTTACTATTTCGCACCGGTGGGATTCATGATGTTATGTCGCTTATTATCTGACAAAGACATATTTCTGCATGTTTTTATACAGTCCCACATCCTCAATTAGTTCAATCGGTAGATTAGCACAAGCTAAATGATAAAAGGTATTCAATTGATCAATTGCAATTACATCTTCATCCTTCAATTTAATATGACAAGCACCACAACATGTCTCCATAGATACATATCTTCCTTTCCTATTGAATTTATTATCCATATTTTAACATATTTTATATTGTAAATTATTGAACATTTATTGAAAATATATCGTGATCACATAGTTTAGAAGATTTCAGAGACTCTTCAAGAACGTTTGACACTCCAATACTATTTAAAATGGAGATGTTTTAAATGTTAGATGAAGCATATTTGGTTGAAAGTCAAAATGAATGATAGAGGGTAATTGAATTTATAAAGAAGAATAAAATGAAGAATATCTGTATATATCATTTTGGTATCTAATAAGGATTTTCATGTTTAAAAGATTTTCTAAATGATTAAACAATATATAGAAAACCAACATTCTCCTGTTTCTTAATCTTTTTTACCGCGACTAACTCCCTCTAAATCAAGGATTCAGGGGGAGTTCATCGCTATTTTTTGTTCAAAATGATTGTTGAAAAAGTTGTAAAATCACCGAGATGTTGTTCAATAATTGCTTGTAATATATCTAACTTAATCGCCTGGTAATCGTGCACAGCAATGTTACGGAATCCTACCATATTCATTAACGTTTTCGCTAAAGCACTATCGATGATCTTCGCTTCTTGTAAAAACTTAAACGCATCTCGGCTCGCCTTTGGTAAACCAAGCTTTTTCTCGCTCACAATATGCATCGCAAGGTCAATACTCGCCTCACAAGCACGCTGAATGTTTAAAATGATACTATCTTGCTTCGTATAATCTTTTAAATTCGCCGGATTCCCTGCATACTCCTCATGAATACGTTTTACACATCGTTCAATCGTTGCTACTTTGTTTAAAATGACATCATTATTCGCCATAGATTGTTCCTCTTTCCTCGATTGCACGTAACACCTCGGCTCGTTGCTCATTAAGCGCTACGTACATGGACAAAGCTTTCATACGCTCTCTTGTAAATATGTTTTCATCTGCACATTCGAGCAATTCACCTGTCGAAAAAATTTGAGCTGCAAACACGGTATCAATCTGACGAATATCAACAAGGTCCACTTCGATATTACAAACGGCTGCAAGATCTCCTGCAAGTAAAAAGCGTTCATAATTCGTTAACTGTATATCCGAATAATACGCCAAATCCAAATCACTGTCTTCTCTTACTGTTCCTTTCGCATAAGAACCAAAAACAAGTATAAATGCGGGTTGCAGGCGTTCTCCGAATATTTCTTGAATGCCCTCTTTCCATTCTTCACTGATCAACGTATTCCACCTCCACACACTTTAATCTAATAAGGTTAGTATAACGATTTTCGAAAGGAAAGGAAAACTCTATAAAAACAGTTCGGAAACAGACTGCTTTTAACTATGAAAGCTATAGCGATATTTGTCTAGAACCCCATTATTATTCGAAAGACCCTCAAATATTGTAAAAATATTGACAATATTTAGTTGTTTTTGGTATATTTCATGAAAGCGCTTTCTATATAAATGATTGTGAATATTAGATTAGTTTATATTGTTAAATACGTATTCAAATCTAAGATTCTTATTAAGGATTAATATTTCCTTATATCTATAATTTAATAGAAATGTATTATAGTGAAATACATAATTTCGCTTAGTTTGACAACCTTTAATCAATGTAATTTTCAGAATATTTTAAATATAATTCAGAGGTGATTAAATTGTTAACATTCGGAAGTATCATGAGGCAGAACGCATTAAAATATAAGGACAAGACAGCCGTTGTTTTTCAAAATACGACACGTACATATGGCGAGCTAAACGCCCGCGCTAATCGACTTGCTAATGCTTTAAGTAAACGTGGTTTTCAAAAAGGAGATAAGGTCGCTGTTTTTATGAAAAACAACGCTGCTCATATTGATATTATTATTGGGCTTTCTAAGATTGGCGTTGTCATTGTACCAATCAACTATCGATTAGTTGGCACGGAAATTGACTATATTATTCGCCATTCTGATAGCCGAGGAATCATTCTCACTGCTGAGTACGCCGAAGAAATAGATGCGTTGCTTCCGAATCTTCCTCAACTAGACACTATTCTTGTAGTTGGCGAGACAAAGCATACGCAAATGCGAGATTATGAACAATTTCTCGAAAGTGCAGATGACTCAGAGCCAGATGTAGTAGTTAATGAAACGGATCCGTTTTATATCGGGTACACATCAGGTACGACAGGAAAACCAAAAGGTGCAGTTATTTCACATCGTTCCCGTATCATTACTGGTATGGTTGCAGCGTATGAATACAAGATTGATGAGTCTGATGTTCATCTTGTCGGTGGACCCATTTATCATGCTGCACCATGGATTTTTCTCGTTATGCAGCTCATGGTAGGAGGAACTTTAGTCATCCATGAGTCTTTTCAAGCAGAAGAGGTTCTTGCAGACATTGAAAAATATAGGATTACAAACACCTTCCTTGCCCCAACGATGTATACTTTTTTAGTCAATACGAAAGAAGAAGTAAAGACAAAGCATGATCTAACTTCCATTCGTGTATTAATTTCCGCTGGTGCTCCACTTGCCACAAAGACGAAACAGGAGATTCTTGATTTCTTCTCTGGAGCGGATTTACATGAATTCTATGGGTCAACGGAGAGTGCGATTACCCTTAATATTAAACCGAAAGATATTAGAAACAAAGAGAGAAGTGTCGGTCATCCATTTCCACTTGTGGAGTGCTTGATTCTAGATGAGAATAAGGAACCCGTTCAGCAAGGAGAAATTGGCGAGCTTTATTTCAAAGCACCCTATTTGCTTGACGAGTATTATAAAAATCCGGAAGAGACTGCTGCTTCATTTTACAATGGGTATTTTACTGTCGGGGATATGGCGCTGACAGATGAAGAAGGATTTTACTATATCGTCGATCGTAAGAAAGATATGCTGATTAGTGGCGGTGTAAATATTTATCCGCGTGAAATTGAGGAGGTTCTTTATACTCATCCCAATATTCTTGATGTAGCCGTAATAGGGGTACCAGACCCAGTATGGGGTGAATCTGTAAAAGCCATTGTTGTCCCGCGTGCCGGATCTATATTAACAGAGGCAGAAGTGATTACTTTTTGTGAAGGTAAAATCGCTAGCTATAAAAAGCCAAAATCAGTAAGTTTTCTTAGTGAGCTTCCTCGTAACCCTTCCGGAAAGATATTAAAAACGGAACTGCGAAATATCTTTTGGAAAGATGAACAGATGAAAATTTAAATAGACACGGTTATATTTATACACAGCTGGCGCCTGTATTCGACAGGTGCCAGTTTATTTCATTTGTGATTGTTCCTTATGTATATCCAGGTCAGACCCACATTTTTGTGTTATGGAGCGAAAAAGTATGATCATAACGGCTAATCGTCAGTTTGGTCAATGGAATCATGTATTCGATTAGCACTCCTTAAGTTTAGTAAAAATATGCAAGAAAGAGATCCCCCACCCTGCCGCGCTTCCACTTGCCTACCGCTGCTCGCTCCGAGACTGTGCCCTCCAACCAAGGGCAAGTAATGAATCTTTAATAGATCTTTTCTTTTAACTCTTTTCAAAAGCTGAGCAAGCAGGCTATCGCCCATAATATAAGGGCGAGGACCTGTAGACACTTTATAATTGCCTGAGTAAACGGTATAAATACGAACGATGCATCCCCAATAAATCGGCTAATTCTTTACGTGTAGCATTAGGATGTCGTTTAATGGCCTGTTTAATTTAACTTCATATGATTTTGTATTTTATAATCTATTATGAATATCAAGGATGTAAACATTATAAATAGTCCAAAGCTAGATTGCATTTGACGTACTACTATCCTCAGCATTACTTTCATCCGTATTCCTAGCCTTCCATTTCGGAGGCAAGGTATTTTTCTACAAAACTCAAAAAAATCTTAGCGCACGGCGAGAGATATCGTCCCTCACAGTAAAAGACAGAAACCCAGCGTGAAAGCGGAGGGTCCAAGGATAAAATAGAAATGGATGGTCCCGGAGACTCCGCCATTAAACGCGGGAGAACTGAAACGCCTAGTTTCTCTGCCACCAGTGTTCGCGGAGAAGCACACTCGTATGCAATAAGCGGCTCAAAACCTTCTCTAATGCACGTCGTAATTAGTTGTGAACGAATTCCGGAACCCTCCTTAAAGGATACGAATGATTCTTCCCTAAGCTCATTAATGGAAACTGTTTTTTTCTTTTCCAGCGGATGCCCTTTGGCGACAACCAAAACCAAGTCATCTTGATATAGAGGTTTAGAGCAAATCCCCTTTGGAGCAACTAAATTTATTAACTGGGGTGAGTATTTAACATCCAATGTGTGAGCCAAGGCAAGATCTAATTCTCCCTTTTTGAGAGCATCTAGCAACGGTTCAGTAGTATTCTCCCTTATAAACACTCTAATTCCAGGGTACTCTTTCCCAAACTCTACGAGCAACCTTGGCAACCTAGTTTGTACTAGGGATTCTAGTGCTCCTACCATAATGTTGCCGTGCGGGTAGTTTATGAACTCTTTAACCGAGTCTTTCGCCTTTTGCGCTTCTGCTAAAGTTTTTTCAGCCCCAATATAGAATTGCTCCCCAGCCTCTGTTAATGTTACGCCTCGCCCAGTTCGTTTAAAGAGCTTAACGCCAAGTTCTTGTTCCAAATTACCTATCTGTTGCGAGAGAGCCGGTTGAGCTATGCTTAGCCGTTCGGCTGCTCTTGTAAAATTATTTAGTCTGGCCACTTCGATGAAGTAAGTTAACTGTCTAAGCTCCATTCATTCAACAACCACCTTATGATATAAGTAATTCTTATATCTACAATAATACAAATATATTTTTCTTATCAATTATACCGTATTATAATTTTTTCTATAGAAAAGGCTAAAACATTTATTTACAGGAGGTTATGAAATTGGCTAGAAATCAAACATGGCTCGCTTCCTTTAGCGAACAAGATAGAAGTATTGAACATGGATAACAGCAAACGTCCTTATTATGGTTGGTATATTGTTATATCTGCTACAGTTATTGTTTTGCTTTCGAATGGAATGCGGATGGGAATTGGCCCTTTTATCGAACCATTTATGGATGACTTAGATCTGTCTCGAACGGAGCTATCGTTCATTGTTGCCATTGGGATGATTGTTTATGGAATTGGAATGCCAATAGCGGGATTTCTTTTAAAAACATTAAGTACCCGTTTTATGATATTAACGGGATTAACGATCGTTTGTTTATCAATCGTGTGGACGGTCAACGCTAAAGGGTTTGTTTCTTTTCTACTTTCTTTTGGTGTTTTTCTATCGCTTGGGCTTTCCTTTTTAAGTAATGTCGCATTATCCCCTATTATCAGTAAATGGTTTGTTAGACAACGAGGAAAAGCACTTTTTTATTTGGCAACAGGTGGAATGGCCGGTATTGCAGTTATGACTCCTCTAGAAACATGGCTAATCCAACTGGTAGGTTGGCAGTACACTCTTCTTATATTTGCCGTCATATTCATCTGTATTACGGTTCCTTCTGCAATTTTTATTATGCGAGAGGATGTGCCAGAAGGGGCTGACATTATAGGAACTGTTGGTCATCTAGAAAAACAAGAGCCACCAGATATTAATGTGAGAGATGCCATAAAGACAAATGCCTATTGGAAAATCGTTCTAGGACTATTCGCTTGTGGGTTTGGAATGAATCTTTTAGGTTCTCATGGGGTACCTATGTTGATGGATCATCATTTTAAGCCAATGGTTGCTTCTCTTGGCGTTGGAATGATTGGAATTGTTGCCATGTTCAGTACAGTTGCTCTAGGTCATATCGCAGATCGATTTCCTAGAAAAAATATTTTATTTTTAGTGTATTTTGTTCGCGGCCTTGGGTTTTTAGGCTTAGTTTTGGCAGCTACGAATTGGCAGCTCTTTATTGTAGCATTTAGCGGCGGATTAGTATGGTCAGGCTCTGTTGCTATGTCTACAGCTATTTTAAGTGATCTTTATGGAACACGTTTACTTGGCATCTTAAATGGCTGGGCATACTTCGGACATCAAATAGGGGCAGCCTTGGGTTCGTTTCTTGGCGGCTCGTTATATGATGCTTTTGGCACTCATTTCTATTCATTTAGTGCTGCTGCTGCACTTGCGATTATTGCTAGCTTAACTTCCCTTACACTTCCAAAACATATATCATTCCATAAGCAAATAAAGCTAGATGAACAGCGTACTCTCGTTAATTGAACTACTCACCACACGCCCTACCCTGCTTGATTTTCGCTACTTCGGTGTGTATGGACGCGGTTAGAACGTTGAAAGTTTTACCTAGCAGATGATTTTCCTGTTAGAACCTCCTAACTCAGTTTTCAAATTCAACAATTAAGACTACCTCTTACTCATAGGGCTACACCTTTCATACTCCTTGAGGTGAGAGTCTCCTGTCAGGAAACGATAAAACCGTAGCTCTCGACTTTAATTAACGAATCGAGGGCTGCGGTTTTGCTAATTTTCTACTCGGTTATATATTCCATTAGTTGAAAAAGAAAGAATCCACAACTCTAAAGTTATGACACCGCATAAGGGTGTTATAGTCTGTTATAATTTTTTAAGACATAAAAAAGCCGATTCCCTAGTTTAAGAATCGACTCTAAACATTTTCATTTCGTTATAGTACCCTTTTATTGAAGAAGCTTGGCCTCGTATGATTTACTCATTATCCACACAAGCATTGTATTTGCAACTGATGTAAGCCTCCTGTCCATTCGCGAACAGAAGGCTTTGTTTGTAGGTGAAGCTTGAAGTCTTTTTGCTAATAATGCGGTTACTCTCCTGGGACGTTCACTTGGAAAGTAACGCCGAACTTGTCCTTTACTTGCCCATACAAAGGGCTCCAATCCGTCTTCTGAAGGGGCATAATGACTTGTCCGCCATCTTCCAAAGCGGCGAAGATTTCTCTAGCTCTATCCTCTTCTTTGGGATGAATGGCTATCTGAATCATATTGCCTGGCTGATATGGCATGCCTTCGTACGTATCGCTGAACATGAGATCTGCTTCTCCGACTTTCAAGTGTGCATGCATAACGCGACCCTTCATTTCATCCGTCAACGGATAATTCGGGTCCGCCGGCATATCTCCGAACGTCATGATACCCATCACTTTCCCGCCAAGCGCTTTCTCGTAAAAATGGACTGCTTCTCTCGTGTTACCGTCAAAAACAAAATACGGGTTCAAACTAATTGACATCATTCAACAGCTCCTTAGCTTTAATTTTTTTACAATACTTAAGTAATTGCCAAGTGGCAGTAACCACCTACTATTATTACCATAAACATACTCCACAACTTAGAACACATGTTCGTCAATTAAAAATAATTAACTACTAATAATTTTTTACGTTACTCTTACATTCTTTTTTGAAGATAACGTACGATTATAGAAAGATCCAATCTTATTAAAGAAAAGGCCGATTGTGGAATAACATGCCCATACCATAACTCTTAAGTTACGGCACTTTTAAAATGACTTTTGACAAAGAGTTGTAGGATCCAATTCTCATACAACTTTCCTCGCGACCATCTTTACTACACTCGTAGAATGAAGCAGCAAGATCTGCTGTTGGTCTCAAGCCGTTGGGAAGGGAGGGTGGCTTCTCAGTCCATCTCTATGAGCGAAGGACATCAGCAGGACAGCCTCCGAGAGCGCATCCTCCAATTGCACTTGCATAATCTCCACTTAACCTCTTCCAGCTTACTCCCATTCAGGCTCACCCCTGCACACTCCTCTGGATAAACCAACTAAAAATATAAGAATAATAAAATATATTATTGACATTTTATTTGTAATGCTGTTATGATTTCTCTTAAGAAACAAACAATACTTATTTTTACATAACAGGAATTGACTAGGTAACTAGAGATTCAACAAAACGTACAATGTCCGTATGGATTACGTTTCTGTTGAATCTTTTTTTATTAACTAGCAGTAAAAATATGCAAAAAGGTGAATGAAGGGGAGGTGAAATAAATAACATTTTGAGTGACTAAATCTTAAACGTCTATTCAATTAGTCTAAAAAATTTTTTCATCAAAACCAATTAAATTTATATGAAAAGTTTGTTTAACTAGTGTATTGAAAAATATATTTAAAAATAAAACAAGAAAAGAGTGTGAATGATTATGGCAACACAAGCAAAATTAGAGATCGTAAAAGTAGCAGGCCGCATTGGAGCAGAAGTACATGGCGTAAAATTAAGTGCAGATCTAGATCCAACAGTATTAGCGCAAATCAAAGAAGCATTACAAGAATATCAAGTGATTTTCTTTAAAGGACAAAATCATTTAGATGACGCGTCACATGAATCTTTCGCAACAGAGTTAGGCGAATTATATGCTCATCCAACAGTACCAGTGAAGGAAAATTCAAATGCAATTTTCGAGTTAGATTCAGAAAAAGGTGCGAAAGCAAACCAATGGCACACAGATGTAACGTTTGTACCAGACGTACCGAAATACTCTGTACTGCGTGGAGTAACAATCCCATCCGTTGGTGGTGACACTGTTTGGGCAAATACAAATAAAGCATATGAGGACTTACCAGAGGGTCTAAAGAAATTAGCAGATGAGCTATGGGCTATTCATTCGAATGAATTTGATTATGCAACGATTGGACATAAGGAATTAACAAAAGAAGTGGCAGAGTATCGTAAAGTATTTGCATCAACACGCTATGAAACACGTCACCCTATTGTTCATGTACATGCAGAAACAGGTAAAAAGCATTTATTACTAGGTGGTTTCGTTCGTCGCTTCGATGGCTATACAACAGGTGAAACAGAAGCGTTATTAAACATTTTCCAATCATATGTAACACGCTTAGAAAACACAGTACGCTGGAAATGGAGTGAGGGAGACGTTGTTATTTGGGATAACCTCGCAACACAGCATTATGCAATTGCAGATTATGATGATCACCGTATTGTTCGTCGTATTACAGTTGAAAAAAACGTACCCGTTAGTCAAAAGGGTGAATCAAGTCAATTAATTAGTAAGCAATAAACATTCACTTCCTCTTCTTTTGAAAAGTGAATTTCCAATTACCATATTATACGACGAGTATAAGTACCATTTTTATACGTTACTCAGCATAATAATCTCTGTTATATACGGAGTTAAAATCAACAAATATCTGTAACGCTTGTCCAACTTACGGCATACAATATGCTATAACCTCATAATTTCCACTTGTTTTTCCCTTTTAGTATATAAAAAGATTCACTATAACAAGTGAGTCTTTTTATATACTTAAGCATATGATAATGTCTCAATTTCTTTTTATGGAAAACCTAAAGACTACTCTTTACATAACATGTACTAGACGCAGGTAAAGGGCATAAAGTAAGTAAAAGCAAGGCATTGTTTAGTCGTCAATGCGAATTAATACCAGCGTGCCTTGCTTCTTTGCTATCTTTATCCTTTCTCTAACGCGTACCTTAGACTAAATTCCGTAACGCTTGTCTACCCTACGGCATACAATATGCTACATAGTTATTCCACCTCATATTTAAAGATTGACTGTAACCAGTCAGTCTTTTTTTTCGTTAAATAAAATAGCACCGTTGAAAACCTTTAGGTTTCTAACTCATTTTGTCGGTTTTTAGATGTATGACATAGAACGGCTTGTCCACTTTGAACATAAAATACAAAGCAGTCAAAAAAGAGTTCTACTCTTTTTACTAAAAAACTAATTGAAAGGTGGACAATTATGTCAAATAAAGCAAGAAAAGAGTTTAGAAAAGCACAAGAAAATTTTGAACGTTTTATTGCAAACGAAAACAACCAACTGGCTGTTTTTAATGCTTTACGAGATGTTGCTTCTTCAACATTGCCTGGTGTTAATGTAACAAACCCTAATGCTTTGCTAAATGTTGCAAATGATCCTCAACGGAGTCCATCCGACCGTGAATTTTCAGTTGTGTTCCTCCTCCTATTTATCTTGTTTTTCTTGTTAGTCCCATCTGCGACTGAAGAAGAAAGCAGCTAAAAAATTAAAGTGTAAAAAGTGGACAAGCAAGTAATAGCGTAGCAAAAGGATACTTGCGTTAGACATTCCGTTATCCCTGTTAAGCTATCGCTTGTCTTTACTTTACATATATAACTGATTTCACGACACATAACACCTTAAAACGCCTGTATAGAGCTTTTATGTAGCTTGGTGGAAAGTGAAAAAAATAGCCGGTCAATCTCTTCGTCTAATTTCTGTTATATACGTAATTGAAATTAACTGTTCTTTCCTCCTACATATGTTTTAACTAATCCTGTTTTTCTGCCTTCTTCTCTGTGAAGATAACGAAAATAATGAAAAGTAACGGTATCACAATCAGAGAAATCAGAGATATAAGGATCCAGATGGCATTGATGACATGCTGATACATCCATGAATCATACATAAAGTCCACCTCAGTATGTTGTTGTTTTCTTAGTATGAACGTCAATGACCAACACTATCAAAATTATTAAGTTTAGACACTGAAAGACATAATAACTTTTGAAGTGAAAGTATGCTTGATTCTAGAACAATCGAATTAGTTATACTAGTCGAATAAATGGGAGAGAGAAGTATTTGAAGACTATGACGAAGCACCTGCTGAGTGAAAACAAAAAAACAGGATAGACTCACCTAATCCTGTGAATCGTATTCCTCGCTATACCAAATGCTCCTTTGGAGAAAAACACTTATATATTAACGTTTTGAAGTTGCTCTCGTTTAGGTACATTCTATTGGGATTTTTTCAATGATAATAAAAAAAGACTATAACTTGAATATAAGTTAAAATTTTCCACAACAAATAGATGGTTACATGTATAATGATGGATAGAAAGTTCATCATTGTTTTGCCAGCCAAACTGTTGAATAAGAAGGAGTGACAATATTGGAAAAGAAAAAAATCTTCTATTGGATCATCCCAGTTCTATTAATTGTCTTTTTAGGCAATGCTGTGTACGCTACTGAACACCAAGAAACGTCTAAAGTGAAACAATCTTCTGCGTTAAAGGGGCAATTCTACCTTGAAGATGTAGTAAAAATTTACGTACCATCTACATATAATGTTGATCAACCGATTGATAATACTGCATATGTTAACAAGTCGTTAGAAGAATTCTCTAGAATGTTTGGAGGAGCAACCGCCATAGATGGGACAGGGTCATGGCTATCTGATGATAATCAACTGGTTAAGGAGAAAGTAACGATTGTATATAGCTATGCAGAAGATTTGGATAAGAAAAAAATTAACCAAGTAGTTGCTTATGCCAAGTCTCTAAAGGAAGAGATGAAACAATCATCAGTGTCTCTTGAAGTGAATGGAAAGATGTACTTTATTGAATAGCCAATGTAAAGAAGCCTAGAGACTTTATATCTCTAGGCTTTTTAGTCTTCAAGAACATAGTTTTCACGTAAAAAATCCTTCTGTGATGCTCAAGTAATAGAAGAGATAACAGGGTATAGCTTCTCAGCTCCTCTTCATGAGCGAAGGACATCCCGAGGGACACCGAGACACATAATCATGTCCTAGCATAGATCATGAATCAACCATTTCATCAGCTAAGTCTCACCACTAACCACCCAACCAACAACCACCCACTCACACCTTAAGATAAGGAAGGGGCAAAGGACAAGGCGAAGGACATCAGCAGGACACTCTCAGGACAGCCTCCGAGAACGTATCCTCCAATTGCACTTGTATAATCTCCACTTAATCTCTTCCGCTTACTCTCATGTGGGCTCACCCCTACGACACTACTTCAATACCTTACTATGATTTTTTACCATTAATAACATTGTTTTCATAGACAAAAAGCTGCCTTATTACTTATAAAACACAACATTTCATTCATTTATCTTTTTCAGTTTGATAGCTAAAAATTATATATTCTATCGAGGTGTTGATGTAAAAAAAATAACCCCCTAGTGAGATTATCTGTACGCGCCTTAGAGGATTCGAACCTCTGACCGACGGCTTAGAAGGCCGTTGCTCTATCCTGCTGAGCTAAAGGCGCATGATATACGTATATGGCGGAGAAGGAGGGATTTGAACCCTCGCGCCGGTTACCCGACCTACACCCTTAGCAGGGGCGCCTCTTCAGCCTCTTGAGTACTTCCCCACATAAAAAAATGGCTCCGCAGGTAGGATTCGAACCTACGACCGTTCGGTTAACAGCCGAATGCTCTACCACTGAGCTACTGCGGAACAATAAAAAATATAAATGGTGGGCCTAAGTGGACTCGAACCACCGACCTCACGCTTATCAGGCGTGCGCTCTAACCAGCTGAGCTATAGGCCCATTTTGGAGCGGGTGAAGGGAATCGAACCCTCATCATCAGCTTGGAAGGCTGAGGTTTTACCACTAAACTACACCCGCATATTGAAAGGCAGTACCCGGATGTGAACCGGGGATAAAGGTGTTGCAGCCCCTGCCTTATCACTTGGCTATGCTGCCATTGACTGGGCTAGAAGGATTCGAACCTTCGCATGACGGAATCAAAATCCGCTGCCTTACCGCTTGGCTATAGCCCAACAGTAAAAATGAAATGGGGCGGCTGATGGGAATCGAACCCACGAATGTCGGAACCACAATCCGATGCGTTAACCACTTCGCCACAACCGCCATAATGGTGGAGGGGGGCAGATTCGAACTGCCGAACCCGAAGGAGCGGATTTACAGTCCGCCGCGTTTAGCCACTTCGCTACCCCTCCATAGAACTAAAGAATATGGAATATTCAGTTAATGATCATTAAATCAATGGTGGCGCGAGACGGAATCGAACCGCCGACACAAGGATTTTCAGTCCTTTGCTCTACCGACTGAGCTACCGAGCCACATGATTTATATCAACAGTAGCTTTTACCCTACTGATATAAAAATGGCGGTCCGGACGGGACTCGAACCCGCGACCTCCTGCGTGACAGGCAGGCATTCTAACCAGCTGAACTACCGGACCGTATTGCGGGGACAGGATTTGAACCTGCGACCTTCGGGTTATGAGCCCGACGAGCTACCGGACTGCTCCACCCCGCGACAATAAAAAGTATTAAAAATGGAGGAGGTAGAGGGATTCGAACCCCCGCGGGGTTTGACCCCCCTGTCGGTTTTCAAGACCGATCCCTTCAGCCGGACTTGGGTATACCTCCGTATAGGAAAACCTTAATAAATTAGTAGCGGCGGAGGGGATCGAACCCCCGACCTCACGGGTATGAACCGTACGCTCTAGCCAGCTGAGCTACACCGCCAAACTTAAGGATATAATTTGAATAATCATGGTGGAGCCTAGCGGGATCGAACCGCTGACCTCCTGCGTGCAAGGCAGGCGCTCTCCCAGCTGAGCTAAGGCCCCATCTTTTTTTCTATAGGTTTCGTGGTCGGGAAGACAGGATTCGAACCTGCGACCCCTTGGTCCCAAACCAAGTGCTCTACCAAGCTGAGCTACTTCCCGCATATAATATGGCGCGCCCGAAAGGAGTCGAACCCATAACCTTCTGATCCGTAGTCAGACGCTCTATCCAATTGAGCTACGGGCGCATATTAAAATGGTGCCGAGGACCGGAATCGAACCGGTACGGT
>NZ_JBHHJV010000035.1:0-25620 GCF_042136355.1 Peribacillus sp. Hz7 | reverse complement strand
CAAATGTAGTAAGTTTGGTCACTTTCTATCATAAGAGAGGTTTATAGAATTGGAAATTAGGTGGCTCATTTTTTATGTGATCAAATCGTGTAAAAGTGGCTCAAATCTAACTTATCAAACACAACACCTTCATGCGGATCTTCATAAAATTCCTCTATGCTCATTTGTGAAGGTTGTAAATCAAGAGAAATATTATTTCTAGCAAATTGAATTGTTGACATTCTCATAATCTCCTTTTGAACAGTCTTCTAAGGCATTTTGTAGTTTACTAGACCAAATTGCATTCATATTGTAAAAACTCTTGAATTTACCCATATTCTAACCTGTCTATATATGTCGCAATTTGTCGTTTTGGATTATTAAGCAGTTTCTTCATACTTTTCACTACAAGACATATATTTTTTTCTATTTCCAAAAGCTAAATAAAAAAGTAAATTAAGGTGTCGATTTGAATGAAATCAATAGTATTTCTTTATCTTTCATTAATTGCAATTTTAATTGGAATAACTTCATGGGTTGTCGCAATTCCTAATTCATATAATTCTCTCGGTACCATTTGGATGTTAACATGGATAATAAATCCTTTAGGAGCTATATTCGGACTCCTGTCTTTGAAAACTAAAAATGCTCTCTCTAAGTTAGCAATTATATTAAATATTATTTTGACTTTTAGTTTTGGTCTGATGTGGTCTTTTGGAGATTTGTTTGGATTTCAGCTATATTACACAGTTTGGGTCTACTCTTCAGTGCCCCTCATTTCCGCAATATCCCCTTTTTAACAAAATAATTTCTAAAAGCTTATTTGTCTTGATCTCTCCAACTGCTTTCTCACGTTTGGCCAAAGATTTACGTAAATGTCGTTTCTGTTTTACTGTCATATCTCAACCTCACTTTCTCTTTTTGATAGATGTATTCAAGGTCGCGTAATGAAAGCTCGTTCAATTGCTTTCCACTAGGTGTTTTGAAATAACCCATATTCAAAAGTTCTGCTTTGAAAAAATCTTTCTGAATTGCGATAGCTTTGTTTAACTGTTTAACAGGAACCGGACTAATCATATAAACCCTCTTGTCAACAACTCACGAGCCATAATAGAGAAAATGATGATAGATATAGTTCCCTGTTGTACTTGGCGAAAGAAAAACAGTTGAAAAATCGTAACGAACCTCAAATGTTTTTAAGCTGCCTAACAAAGCTTTCGGATCATAACTTGCTACGATACATACCGTTCAATATTTTCTGATAGCCTTCTAGGTCTTCCACAATCAAGACGAATGGATTCTTAGAAGCTCGTATTAATTCATTTTCAAAACGAGTCCGGTCTTTGATGCTTTCCACCAATTCATCTACACCATTTTTCTGTTCCAATCCTGCTGTTAAATAAATATCCCTTGTAATACCCATTTCGATATTTTTAAGAATCATGGCCGAATAATCACATGTTTTCATGGTTCAAATTTTGAATGGCACTTTTTTGCGAAAATAATCAAGTACATGCTGGTTTTTCCGCTTCCTGGTATCCACAATAATTTCTAATGTGTCCAGGATTGTTTTGAATTCTGTGTCTGAGTATCTCTGACCACTCCCATGGCTAAAGCCACGGGGTTCTTTCTCACAAACACCCCACTTACCACCTTCCATAAGAAGAGGCAGAGGCAAGACTTGAGTGAGCGACACTTGAGAGAAAAACAGTCTTTCAAGTGGGCAAGGTCTGTGCCTACTACGCCGTTCGACCGGCGATACTTTTTCCTGTTGGGGGCTTGTCCTTAAGAGAGGAATCTCCTTGTTTTTTGGACAAAAAACGTTGATACCAAACAGGTTGTTTAAACACCACAGAAACAAGTGGTTGGACGGCCATGTGATGTTGTTTACGTGCAATATTTTGAGCACCGTTTACATCACGATGGATTTCTGTTTTGTGAACAGAACAAATCAACGTTCTTCCCTTTGCTCGATGTCTGCCTCCGCAAAACGGACAGTCTTGAGACGTATAGCTTTCTTCCGTTTCTGTCACGATGATGCCTTTTAGTTTCGCTTTATAGGTGAGTTTTTGTTTGATTTTCCCTTGATTCCACAGGGACAGTTGTTGTCTTCTCACTTTGTTCTGTTTTCGTTTCTTTTGTTCGTTCTTCTTGGTCCCCTTTTCGATGCCTGACACGTTTCCAATCACCAAGTGTGTTACTTTTTCTACTTCCAAAAAGGCGACAATCTCTTTCGTCGTTTTATGTTCCAGGGCTTCGAGTTGGTTGTTGCTTGTTTGGCGTAGGCGATTTCTGGCGTATTGGTACTTTTTCCATTGACGAGATCTTTTTTTACAACGGGACATTTTCTTGCTTAAGTCCGCTAAAGCCTTGGCACGGAATTGGGAGATACTGCGCATCGCACGTCCTGACAGGATAAGGGCTCGATCTGAGGTTGCCACCGCAACCGCATGAATTTCTCCTAAATCTCCACCTGCCACCTTCTTCTGGTACGCAGACAAATCTTGTTCAGGAACTTGAATTGTATAACAAAACCAATAGGCTCCGTTCCGCCAGACAATTTCCGCATAGTTACACATGTCTAAGTTTTCTGCTGATTGATTGGGGATGACGACCGATGTATGTTGCTTCGGAACATTTTCGTTCCAGTTTTTCTTTTTCTTCTTAGTTAAAAGGTCAGAGAGGGAGAATCCATAGTCTACTTTTTTAATCGTGATGGTGTCTGTTGAAATGTCCATAGAAGCTTTTTTTAAGGGGATACAATAATAATATTTTCTTCGCCACGGATATTTGGCTTTTTTATCCGTTTTTCTCAGCTGTCGAATCGTTTCACGGTTCGCCGCATACTTATCTGCAATGGCTTGAACCGTTTGCGAATGAAGGTTGTAGGTTTGTTTTCGAATAGCTTGAATCTCGGTTTTACTTACCCACTTTTTACAAGCAAAATAATAGGAAGTAGCTTCCCGCACGATATCGTTCCAAACGGAGGCCGCTTCTCGTTGCATCGTTCTTAATTCTTTGTATATGTTTCGATCATAAGGAATTTGAAAGGAATGAGTGACAAACAAATCGCTTTGCCTCCTTTCTCTTTTACTTACACCCATTATAGCAGAACATTCGTTCTTAACACAAGAGTATATCCTATAAAAAAAAATCGAACCTCTGACGTGTCATAAAACACGCCCGGTTCGACCTCACTCTCATCCCATCCCTAAAGGGGGTGTGACTCACACCGTAATGGGCTTTCTCGTTCGGAAAATCGGTAATGGATAGTGTTCATATTAGGACTCCATAGCTTCTTGAATTTTTTGTTTAATTTCCTCATAAGTCCCTTCATGTCTAATTATTTCTACACCTGTTGGATATTCAACAAAAATTTGATCATCTAAAACAGATATGATTTTATTTACATTTATTAAACGCGAAGAATTATAACGTTTTTCTAATATTTCTATAAATCCTTTCATCCCATCACTACTCCATTCTTAAAATAAACCATCGCTCGTTCAAAAATTTCTTTAGATAATTTATCTATTACTTTATTCTCATAATTGCAAGTTGGCTCCGATACTTTATTCCATCCGTTATATGAAAGTTCAATAGTCAATTCCATAACCATCTTGGTGGCCTCACCGTCATGGTTAAGCCAATCATTTATTTTTCCGTTCATATCTTGCTCGATGCCCAAATAGAAATTAATAATCTTGTCCACAGTTTGTTTTACATTGTGATCATTGTCTGAATATTCGCCTTTCAAATAAGCTACGATACGAGATTTATAGCTCTTCACTAACTCTTCAAGTTCTGGATAGATATTTTCCAGATGCTCTATATACAAGTCGTCACCATCCAGTACTAAAGGAGATCCCATTGAAGCAAAATCGGCGCATATCTGTTTTGGATGCAAATTACCACCTCATTTACTTAGAGGGTTAATAAGAGTTAATTAACTTTCTTGCTCGTTAACCCCTGAAAACGTTGATATATCAAGGTTTCTAATTAAAACAGGGAAAATACAGAAGCAACTTTGAAGCGTGTAAAGAAACAAGGAAGTATGATTATGCTTATGCCAGATAACCCAACCTATGAACCTTACATAGTGACAGAGGATAATCCGGCTAAAATACTTGGTAAAGCCATTCGTTTCACGCAAGACCTTTAAATTTCTAGCGCTAGCAATTTAATTTGAAGAGTAGATGACGGTCTACTTTTTTTCATAAAAAAGAAAGGCTCTAATAAGGATTTCTGAGAGTATAGAATCTATTATCAGGGCCCAACCTCAAGAAAAACAAGGGAAAAGTCAAAGAAAGGTTTTGACAGTAAAGCAGAGGCAAAACTTGCTGCTGAAGAAATGGAACGCAAATTGTGAGAAGGTACACTTGAAACAGACGAATCATTAAAAATGCGGTTAGACACATGGCTAAAAGAATACAAAAAAGGTACTTTCGATAAACACGAAATGAATATTAGGACTCGAATACTCCCCTATTTTCAAGACATTCTTTTGAAAGATGTTAAACCAGTACTATACCAAAAATTTATTAATCATCTTGGGGAACGATTTAGTCGAGAAACTATTAAGATTGTACACAGTACAATGCATAATGCATTCGAAAAGGATAGAATGGACAAATACGAAGAGTATATGAAAAACATACTCAAATAATCACTTTTTAAATAAAATCGGACATTCAAAAAAATAGGCGGAAAACTATCTAAATCGCCCGACATAAAAAAAGCCCCGATACCAGAGATATCAAGGCTTTGAATGGTTTAAAATTTAGATTGATAGTTTTCGATTTCCCATGAATGAACAGCTGTGCGGTAGCTATCCCATTCTGCTTTTTTCATAGAAACATATTCGTTATATACGTGATCGCCTAATGCTTTATAAGCAAATTCGCTTGATTCTAATTCACTGATTGCTTCCTTTAAGCTGCCAGGTAAGTTGTCAATGCCGAGTTCCGCTTTTCTTTCTTCTGTCATATGGAAGATATCTTCATTAATTGGAGCTGGTGCTTCTAGTCCTTTTTCGATTCCATCTAAACCTGCAGAAGCAATGACTGCGAACGTTAAGTAAGGGTTAGCTGATGGATCTGGACAGCGCAATTCTACACGTGTCGCAAGACCTTTTTTCGCTGGAATACGAATAAGTGCTGAACGGTTAGAAGCAGACCAAGCAAGGTAACAAGGTGCTTCATAGCCTGGAACTAAGCGTTTATAAGAGTTTACTAGCGGATTTGTTACTGCCGCAAAGCTCTTCACGTTTTCTAGTACCCCTGCAATAAATTGATACGCTTTTTCGGATAATTGCAACTCATCTGAAGGATCAAAGAATGCATTTTCGCTGCCTTCAAAGAATGACATATTTACGTGCATACCAGAACCGTTGATTCCGAATACTGGCTTTGGCATAAATGTAGCATGCAATCCGAATTTCTTTGCAATGGTCTTCACGACCCATTTATACGTAGTTGATCGGTCTGCTGCAGTTAGTGCATCTGCATATTTAAAGCTAAGTTCATGTTGCCCTTCTGCTACCTCATGATGAGATGCTTCGATCGTAAAGCCTATCGCTTTTAAAGCACGGTAGATTTCTAAACGAACACGTTCTCCAAGATCATGTGGTGATGGTTCGAAATAACCTGCTTTATCTCCGAGTTCTTGAGTTGCATAACCGTTTTCGTCCGTTTTAAATAGGAAAAACTCTAACTCAGGTCCTACTGAAATCGTAAAACCTTTATCGGCTGCACGTTCCATTGTTTTCTTTAGTACATTTCTTGTATCTCCCTCAAAAAGAGTTCCATCTGGGTTTTTTACAGAGCATAAGAATCGTGCCTCTGAATACCCTTCTTCTACCGTCCAAGGAAGAACAGCAAATGTAGCTAAATCTGGTTGTAGATATAGATCTGATTTATTAATAGGTGAAAAACCTGTAATAGAAGAACCATCAAACATCATCTTACCTTCTACTACATCTTCTAATTGTTCAGATGTTACCGTGATATGCTTTAAGATTCCTTCAATATCTACAAATTGTAAGTGTAGTAGTTCAACACTTTTTTCTTTAATTGTCTCTTTAATTTGTTCTAAAACTGCAGTCTCTGTCGCTACATTTGCAATAAGTGTTTTAGTCATGTTGTCCTACCTCTCATATACATGTTATATTTTATATCATTTGATAATTTGATTATATTTTAATCTATATGATTTGACAACTATTTTTTGAATATTTATGCTAATTTATTAATTTTTAATTTATCCTAGTTAATAATAAAAGTTTGTTTTACTTCAAACGACAATTATGAAAGCTCATTAATAAAAAAATTGAGCAAACATTAATAGAAATATATTTAAGGGTTTTTGTTTTAAATGACATTAAATAATATTTGTATTTATACTAAAGACTCTGTTAAAGAACAATGTTGATTTTCTTATTAAACTAACGTAAGCGGTTTAACAGAAAACTGTGTAAAATGGACAAAAAGAGTGTAGAGGTGGAATTATTACATGAAGTTTGAATATAAGTTTTTTACTCGTTGGGTTGTGGATGGATTTATAGAAATAAATTCTCAAAAATCATCATTTGATGGAATCACTTATGTAAGAGACTGCTTAGGTGATTTACTTAATGCACTTATGTATCTAAATGCTGATTGCGTTTCACCAGGGGATGGGTTAACAACAAATACAAGTTGTGAGTGGGACGCAGAACCTAGTATTACAACTTGGAATTTTACATTAAAAACCAATGGGATGTTACATGTTATAGTCACATATGATGGTAAGGAAGAAGATGAAGATATAGTAGATATCAATACAGAATGTCCTTATGATTCCTTATTGGAGATAATCATTTTGGAAGTGGATTCTTTAATTAAAAAACATGGAGTTGTGGGATATAAAGAAAATTGGGACCATGAGTTCCCTCTAAGTACATTCTTGAAATTAAAAAACTATTTACTTAACAAAAAGCCCTATTCATTAGAGGAAATAAGGGATAAATATAGTGAAATAAAGACGAGTCAATTGCATAATGATTTGGATTTATTATTCAAATAAATTAAGTTAAACTACATTTTAATACTGAAATTATACATAGCTTTGTTCGAGAAATATCAAGGCTTGTTGAACGAAGGGTGCTTTAGTTAAATAAGACCATCAAAAATGATGGTCTATTTTTTTATATCTTAAATATCAACATTATCGTTTAACAGAACCCTACTAAAAAACGCATGATGATTCATAACTCAAATCTGGAGACCATATATTATTGGAGGTATTAAAAAGTTACCTAAATCTTATGTTTCTCATGGAGTAAACAATAATGGCCCTTCTCTAAAAGACGAGAAGAGCTCTATACTAAAATATTAAATTCCTTTTCTATACTAAAATATTAAATTCCTTTATGGTAGTATTTTAATTTTTAAATTGGCTATTCAAAATTTTTCAGGGACATAAAAAGGTAGTTTTACTTCCCTAAAAATCACATTTTATTCATTCCTTGAACGCTGATTATAGTCCCTTTCAATTCCTTCTTTCCAGCTTCGATTAATCTTTTTGCCACTTCGAAGATTGACCACGGCTTCATTTACCGCTTCATAATTTAATTGCGTTCCTATATGGTCAGCATGGTATTCAACTGCGAAGTCCTCATCGATTCCAAATTGTGCAGCAGTTGAGATGGCATCGATATTGGCTCCAAGGAACATAAATTCCCAGCCATATTCCGCTTTTTGATGTTGCACCATTTTTTTAATTTTATTCGTTGTGTATTCACGGCTAGCATTTTCCATCCCATCCGTTGTAATGACGAATAGTACCTTTTCCGCACGTTCATCCTCACTTGTTCTCTTTTGTACATTAATTATTTTTTGAATGGTGAAACCAATAGCATCTAATAAGGCAGTAGTCCCCCCTACTTCATAATCTTCTTCAGTAATAGGAGATATGCCTTTTACATTTATTCGGTCATGCAATAATTCGTAAAAGTGATCGAACAATACGGTAGTGACAAAGGCTTCTCCTTCAGCTTTTTGTTGTTTCCTAAGCATCGCATTAAAACCACCAATTGTATCTGTTTCAAGTCCTGCCATGGAGCCGCTTTTATCTAAAATAAAAACTAATTCTGTTAAATTCCTTTTCATCATCGTCATCCTCCGTTCATTGATAAACTTAGGATAACAATGATTTGATAAGAAATGGTCGCTTTGAAAGCGACATTTTAAGCACCGAGTAATGGTTGATCAAAAGCAAATAAGGCTTCATTGATTTCATGAATATTATAGTTATCTTGTTGAATAAAGAACTCAATAATGACATCAAACTTACTACTACGCGACAAAGTATAACCAGCAGTAGTTAGCAACTCCACCGTTTCCTCTAAATTCAATTTTAAAGCAATGGCAAAGGCAATAGCGGTTTTCTTCTTTGGAGTATAATCGACTCCATTCCGAATTTTCGAGAATAATCGGCGGTCAATATTCGCCCTTTTATACGTCTCAACATCCGTCATTCCTTTTTCATCAATTAAACGAAGCAGCCGCTCGGAAAAAGATTCCTCGAGTTGGTTCAACAGGTTTACTAAAGAATCGTTTGCTTCTTCGTATAGGTCCTGCTGAAGAATTTCAACTTCCTGCAATTGGTCCATTGCATATCGTTCTTCTCTTCTAATACGATTAAACGTACTTTCTACTTCTTCTACATAATGCTCGTCAATATATTGATGAATGGAGGTAAACAATTTCTTGCTTAAACCGAAAGATTGTTTATCAAAAACAACTAGATAAACGAGCATGTCATAATGTAATAAAAATGAACTGATAGTGGAAACCGCAATTTGCAATGCTTCCTCTTTTGGATAACCATATATGCCAGTCGAAATCAATGGAAAAGCTATAGACTCACACTGATAATTCTTTGCTAGTTCCAAAGAGTTATAGTAAGCCGCCTTTAACAGAGCTGCTTCCCCGTTTGAACCACCTTGCCAAATAGGTCCTGGTGTATGAATGATAAACTTTGCATCCAACTTAAACCCATCGGTAATAACGGCTTCTCCAACCTGGCACTCACCGATTTTATCGCATGCTTCTTGCAACTCGCTGGCACCCGCTGCACGAAATATAGCACCACATACACCACCACCCATTTTCAGTGCTGTATTCGCGGCATTTACAATCGCATCTACCTTCATCTTTGTAATATCATTGCGAACGATTTCTAATGGCATAGTACCTTCCCCTTCCCTACAAAACATCTTTTTCACTATACTTCCAATCATAGCTAATTAGGAGGAGTTTAAAAAGAGGAAGAGTGTTGCGGACAGCCCCGTTGATTTTTTGAGTTACAATTTCACATGCAAATCTAGAATAAGTATATAGAGTCAAAATAATATAAAAAAAACGAAACCGCCATTTTAGATATACGGTTTCCTATTTAATAATTATAAATGTTGAATCGAATCGTAACCTTGAGGGGACGAGCGAGCAGGTGCAATTCAGCAGCGTCCTTGAAGCAAAGAAAGCTGATCAGATTGATACTATTAACCTTGATAAACGAACAAAAAGAGAGAGTGTGTTTTGAAGAAAAGATCAATCAAAACACACTCCAACCGAATAAATATATAGAAAGAAGTTGTTTTAGAGTTACTCATTTGTTTTTTCTGTTGAATCTCCCCTCTTTGTACCAGGTACTTCTATTGAATCATTCTGCATCATTTCAATCTCAAATGATTCATTGTCACTTGCAGAAGGATCTGTATCCCAATCCTCACTTAACATAGCAGGTTCATTACGTCCCTTTTTCTTCATGAAACCCCTCCTTTGCAATTCATTTATTAAAGTAATTTTCCTATTTATCTTTTGGCACAAGGGAAAAAGTATTCCATAAATATTGTTCGTAAATCAACTTTCATTAATTCAGATGTTCTTTCCTTTTACTATAAAAATCCCCCCTTGGATATGGTTATCTAAAAGGGAAAAACGACGAGCTTAATGGCTATAAAAGACAGGTGATGTCCCCTCTTATTTTGAGGTGCGAGGCTGGTTCTTTAAAACGTCAACCAATCCGTTTAAAAATCAAACTAAGGACGAGAGATCCAACGGTTTGGCAGGTATAATAGCTAGAACCAAGCCGAGCTAACTTAATTCCCATTTTTAGTATGCTCAGCTTGGTAACAAGACTATACCTGCCAAAATCCTTTAGTCGAGGAGAAAAGGGAAAACAAAAAATCGGAACTGGTGCAGAAATTTGAAGATCTCTATTTTTAGTGGGAAGAGTAGTACTATCTACATATCAACGAAAAACTAAATAGTCTCTAGCAGCCAACAAAAAGAACATAATGAAGAGGCGATTTTCCATTCATTACTGAGCGGAAAATCGCCTTTTTTTCTTTATGAACATCGCCTTTTTAAGAGGTTTTCATTTATTGAACCGCATCGAACTTGTTTACTTTCCACTTCGACCCTGATTTGTAGAAAGTAACCGTACGTTTCACGCTACCGCCATCAACAGTAGGTACAGTGAATTTGTATGAACGAACGTTTTGTTTTTTATCAATTAATTTTACTTTTGCTTTCTTCCATTCCAACATGCCGAAGCCATCGCCGACAGGCCTAGCTAATTTTCCTTTATACGTAATATATCTATAATCCTTTAAACCTTTTTGTATCGCACTATTAGTAAATGTTTCTGATAAGTATTTAACGAGTTTGTCTTTTGTATTAAATTCTTTACAAAGATAAGAATACTGTGTGCCTTTATAAGTAAATGTCTTTTGTAAACATGAGGTGTTTTTATATCCGTGTAACGCGTTCCAAAAATGAATGCTAGCGTTATTTGCTATTTTTATCGCATTTGCATCTGATAAATTCTGTGAGGTAGTGTTTGCTGTAACCCCGGTACTTAATATACCAAATAGAACGACCGATAATACGATAACTGCAAATTTTTTCATCTTTTCTCTCCCCCTATTCATAAGAGATTCAACGTGAGCGGACTAAAAAACCTCCAATCTATATGTTAAATTAATTTTAACATAATTTAACAAAAATTTCTTCAAAGATTCATTTTAAAAATTTTTCATAAACTCGAGTGTAAATTAAAGATATCTACTTATATCATTCTTCATACCATCAAAAAAATACTGAACTTCCCTCAAAATGAGAAGTTCAGTATTTTTGATTACAATTCATAAACATCGATTTATTCGGCTAGGAGTTTCATGATTTCTTTATCGCCATTTTCTTCGGCATATTCATACGCTGTGTATCCTTCTTCACCTTTGATTTCCTTGTTAGCTCCATTTTTTATGAGAAGTTCTACAATTTCAGAATTTCCATTCATGGCAGCAATCATAAGTGGTGTATCGCCGTAGTAATCTTTTGCATCAAGATTACTTCCTGATTGAACTAGTAGTTCTGCCGCTTCATAAGAATCATTGTAGACGGCATAATGAATAGCCATTGAATCATCACTATCTTTCGCATTCAAATCTGCCCCACTATCTATTTCTTTTTTCATCGTATCGAGATCGTTTACACTTGCAGCATCCATTAATTCCGTAACATTTTCCGCCTCATATTCTGATGCATCATCACTCCAAGCATATTCACTTAGGAATTGATCCGCTTTATTCACAGCATAAAATATACCAAATAATAGTGCTGGAAAAATGCCAAGAGTCAAGAACAATCCAAGAACGACATTTCGTTTTCTCTCTTTAAATAGTGTATATTCATGAGGATTCTGCCAATGATATAGACCATTCATTCTTTTAGGGAGATCAGGATGAGTAGACAGTTTTTCACTTAGCCATGTGAAAAATCCTTTTTCCTCCTCAAGCTGAGACATGAATGCTTCTTGATCCACACGATAATGCAATTGTTTTCCTATTGCTAGAATGGTTAAAGCATTTTGGGCTGCTTCCATATTTTTTATATAAAAAGCAGCGTAACGATCACATGTATACTCACAAGCTCTCATATATGCTTCACCTAAAAAAGGCATCCACATCGCCGGTAAGATCAAGAAATGTACTAAAACATGTCTTCTCTTCAAATGTGCAAATTCATGTGCTAACACGAACAGCATCTCATCTTCTTTGTCACTTTCAATTAAATCAAATATTTCCGAATACACAACAACCATATTCTTACCGAAAAAACGAGTGGCAAACGCATTCAGCATTCCCATACTTTCCATAACATACATAGCTGGAACCTTTTCCAGCCCCATTTCAGCTGACAATTTCTCCGCTTTTTCATATATTTCCGGAAATTGCTGCGGGGAAATTCTCACTGCATTTCGACGGATCTGCGCCATACTAATAGCATGGAAAAAATAGGAAATAAGAGCAAGAACAAGGATAATCACAATACCTATAATAGAAAAAGCCAATGTAATATAACATAATATACTTACAAGTAAGACCAATCCAAAATAAATATTTTCTTTATTATGTACTAGATTTCTCTGTAAATCTTCATTCATTTCTGTAAATCCTCCCTCTCTATCTTTTAAACAACCATTTTAGAATAAATGGGGGATTTTCAAAACACAAGTTGTCAATCAAAATAAACCCTCATTCTCCATACAAATAGTCCTATAGCACCAAATACAACATATGGAAGTACTGAAAAATCCAGGGATATTTTTGATTAATCTCTCTTAGGCAAACGAGCACTCAACACCCCTGCAATGACTAACAATACAACGGCCATGATAAAGGATTGCTGATAATTCCCCGTTTGGTCGAACAAAATGCCAGGAATATACGAACCTAAGGCTGAGCCAAGTTGATGACTCATAAATAACCACCCCGAAAGCAAGCCGACAGATTGGCCTTCAAAATATTCCGAAAGCAATTTAACCGTTGGTGCAACGGTCGCAAAATCAACTAATCCAAAGGAAATCGCAAAAATAAATAACAGTATTGGATATTCAATAAATAGGACGAGCCCTGACCCGCTCGCAGCGAATACTAAAAACGCCACCGTAATCGCTCTTGTAAAATATAAGACTACTAATATGTTTTTATTATTAAAGCGATCAGCTAATATGCCGGAAACAAGCGTTCCAATGACATTAAAAGCAGCAAGCGTACTAACCGCAGCACTTGTTACAGGCGCTGAAAATCCACAGGCTTGCGCAAAGGGGATTAAATGTGTGTCCATTAATCCCGTTGTTGTAAAACCGCAAATGGCAAACGGAATTAATAAAAACCAGAAGCGACGATCCGCTTTCGATTTTGCTTGTACGACTGGCTTTTCTTCCTGCTTTTCTTCTTGATTTTTTTCATAACCAAACGGCTCCATTCCTGCTTTAAAGGGGTCAGATTTTAACAACCAAGCAAGTAATGGACTAACAATACAAATTAAAAACAGACCAATGATACAAACCGTCCATCTCCAACCAACAGCATCAATAAGCAGAAGCGAACTTGGGACAATAATCATTTGTCCGGCACCAAATCCCGCTTCATTAATTCCAAGTGCTAATCCTCTTTTTTTCTGAAACCAGGTTGTCACAGCAACCGTTGCTGTGACACCTGAAGCACCGCCA
Organism: Peribacillus sp. Hz7; assembly: GCF_042136355.1. Taxonomy (NCBI): domain Bacteria; kingdom Bacillati; phylum Bacillota; class Bacilli; order Caryophanales; family Bacillaceae; genus Peribacillus; species Peribacillus sp. Hz7. Next base: position 12,081 of record NZ_JBHHJV010000035.1, on the reverse strand, counting down.
AATCCAATCGAAGCGACAATTCCGTACAAAATAAACATTTGCCAAAGCTCTGTCGCAAAAAAACTAAGCAAAACCGCAAAACCAATGATGAGTGTGCTCATGTAAAATACTCTTTTGATACCATATTGATCAATCATCTTTCCAACAATCGGTTGAAAAATGGCAAATACGATAAAGCTAATAAAGGAGATCGCTGAAGTCGTTGCACGGTTCGTTGAAAAAGTTGTTTCCCAAGGCTCCATAAAAGCCCCATACGTGTATCGTACGCCTTGCGCTGCCAAAATCCCGATAAACGTGACAGCGAGTATAATCCACGCATAATGAATATGATGTCTTGTTCTCACCGGTTATCCTTCTTCCTATTCATTATTTTGCTAGATATTCATCCATCATATCTTTCGGCACCATACTGCCGCCTGTCGCCCAAATAATATGTGTCGCTTGTTCCATTTTATCTTCTAAATGATGGTTTTTCAGATACTTCTGACCTGCCGTCGTTTGACTAAGTTGGATTGGTCCATACGCACCAGCTAGTGCAGATGGTTCTAATTGATAATTTTCTGTCTCAGCCATCGCTTTTAATAAGTGAAACAAGCGCTGATCTTCAATCGTATAACTTCCGCTTAACAAATCATTCATCTTCTCACAAACCAATTTCGATGCTCTTCCAACTGCAAGTCCATCTGCCTCTGTTCGATTATCAATCCCTACATCCTGTACCGAAATTTGATCAAACTTGCCTGTCATGAGACCTAGCACCATACAAGGGGAATGCGTTGGCTCAGCAAAAAAACAATGAACGGCTTCTCCAAAAATGAGCTTTAATCCGTAAGTAATGCCGCCAGGTCCTCCACCAACACCGCATGGTAAATAGACAAATAACGGATGATCTGAATCGACAACAATGCCTTGTTCCTTCAATTGTTGCTCTAAGCGTAAAGCCGCTGTTGCATAGCCATAGAACAAATCTTCTGAATTTTCATCGTCAATAAAATGACAGTTCTCATTTTGCTCTGCTTCCTGCCTCCCAGCTTCAACCGCTTTACTATAATCATCTGCATATTCTTTTACAATTGCGCCAAGGCTAGTAAGCTTATCTTTCTTCCATTGCTTCGCATCTTGTGACATATGAACGGTCACTTGAAAGCCTAGCATTCTACTAATAATTCCAATACTTAGTCCTAAATTCCCCGTTGAACCGACGGCAATGGAATATTGCGAAAATAAGGATCGGAATGTTTCGTGAGTAAGCTTTGCGTAATCATCTGTCTCTTTCAGAAGTTTATGTTCTATCGCAATGCTCTCAGCATATTTTAGAACCTCATAAATACCGCCTCTCGCTTTAATTGAACCAGAAATCGGCAAATGACTATCACATTTTAATAGTAAACGCCCTTCTATTACCGCGTCGTATGTATTCTCTAAATATCGCTGCATATGGTGTATCTTTACAAGAGGCGATTCAATGATACCATTCGCTTCTTTTGTTTCAGGAAAAACGTTTGCAATATACGGAGCAAATCGTTTAAGACGAGCTTCTGCGTCTATCACCTTTTCCCCGGGCACCGTCTGTTGTGCATAGTTTGGATTAGCCCAAAACACCTCTTTTGTCGCAATGAGATCTGTTAACTGCGGAATTATTTTTTTCTCCATATAAATCTCCTTATCTGTATAAATTTTTCTTTCTATAAATCCTCTGTCTCTCTTAAATTCCTTTCATCCATTTTATTATAACGAAAAAATGAACTTTGTACGTAAAATTCAAGTCTAATCCATAAACCGATGTCTGCACCTTATAAAGACAAAAAACCCAATCATCATGATTGAGTTTCGTCTAAACATTTTAAAATGTGCCCAATCTAAATCAAATAGTAAGCTAATTGCATCATGATCCAAATAATTTTGCAAAAGTAGTCTTACCAACTATTCCATCTACACCTAATCGATTCGCACGTTGAAATGCTCGCACTGCACTTTCTGTACCGTCTCCAAAATGTCCGTCTACGCCTTTTGGATTATAGTCTTTGATATATAACATGGCTTGTACAATATACGTGATATTCCCTTTTGCCCCTTTACGTACATTACGAACAGCTGCTTTCGTTTTTGTTCCCCATTTACCCTCTACATCTAATCCAACCTTAAATTGTTTATTAAGTTCAGTTTGTAATCCTTTTATAAGCGCTGTGTTCATTTTAGTTTTATACAAACCATCTACATCTAATTTAGCATTATATCGACTATTTAATGTTTTCTGAATCTCTTTAATAATTGGATCTCCATTATTTTTAGAGAGTGATTCCTTCTTGATGACTTCCGATTTCACTTTTCTTTCGTCCCACCCACTTTAGAGGTTAGACTAGGGAGTTTTCCAGATTGTAACTGAGAGTAAGATAGGCCTCCTGCCATTTCAAGGTGTGGGTAATCCTTGAAGTGTTTCCAATCCCCTCCCCAAGCAAAACCTAATTCTTTCCCAATTTCTGCAACCCTTCTCCATTTGTCATTCACTGTCCACAATGCTCGTATTCCATCATCACTTGAAATAAAATAATCGATGGCCAATCCAAAGTTATGATAGGACTGACCAGGCTTAGCATTTGTTACTCTTGGTTTAGACATATTACTATAATTTTTTCCGTTATAACTATATCCTAGGCGCCCTTGACCATATAACTTTGCTTGTTCCTCCATAGAACGATAACCCGCACTGATTTGTACATAAATCCCTTCTTCATATGCTCGTTTAATCATTTCAAGTACGGATTCTTTTACAACCGGATGAATACCGCTCCCCATATTTTTAACAGATTTATCTACTAAAGTTTGCAACAATACTGGCATTTAAATCACCTCCTATTTTTTATATGTTTCATTCCTTAGACTTGTTTGTATATCTAACTAGTAAAGTTAATTTGGCGATTACCTAGCTAGATAACTTGTTTCAGACTTTGCTTATGTATGTATTTTTTATTGATAATAAGGGCAATAGAAAAAGCCAACTTTGTTGTTGGCCATAAAAGAATCATAAGTTATTAGCAAACTCACTAAGGCTTTTTTGAAAATTGCTCAACTGATTCTATATAATAAATGTATGTACTGCATAGAGATAGCTTGCTCATCGCCTACCGCAGCTATTTTTCAAATAGATGTTTTCATAGAATTGGTACTATTATTTAGCACAGCTAGCTTAGTACTTATTCTTCTTGGATAAAAACGACTTGGTCGTGACCGCATGATTTGCAAGACATCAGGTGAGGGCAAATTTGATCTCTTGCTGTATTCGGATATCCATCTCCCATTTTTACCGTTTCTTCATCATTATAATGACCGTATGGATCTAAAAAGTCGGATACTTTTCCTGAGTCATCTAATAAAGTTTCACATAACGTGCAATGCATTTCCAATTCCTTGAATGCATTACATAATGGACATATCGCCATCAGGTTCACTCCTTCTACTCATAATCACACCTTATCTATTTCCGTATACTAGTTACATGGTCTTTTTAACCAAAACTAAATCATAGCCTTTTCTTTTACTATTCCCTTAAATCCCTTCTACTATATCCATTAATATTTTTCAAAAATACACTTAAAATTTGTCCTAATATCGAAATTTTTCTTAGCATAAACGTATTTTAAAATATCTTTTTTGTAATTATTATTATATAATGTTAAATATTAACTAAACTTTACTTTTTATTGATATAGGAGTTCATTTATGAATACAAAATCTGTACCTCTTAAACATTTGGAAGATGCCATTCATTGTTTAAGAACCCATATGATTACTGTCGGAATATCGAAAGGGTTTAATCATCCCGATACCATTAAATATAGTCAAACATTAGATGTTTTATTGAACAAATATCAGAAAACTAAACTGAATTGATATAGAGCTAACATCAGCGTAACTTACTGTTTATTAAGATGATCTCAACCCTAGCCCTTGTTGATTAATCTCGATTAACAATTCATTAATCCTATGATAATCAGGTATTGGAGGAAGCGTGGATTTTTCACATGATACTTTTAATTGATCATCATACATTCTAAGCATGTCCAAAGCTTCATTGAAAGTGAATTTTCCGTTTCTACAATCTAATAAAAGTTGGCGATTGCTTCTGTATGTGCTGTAATCTCCAGTTTCTAATATCTCAATAGCACTTGTTAGAAGGCGAATACTGTGCATAAAAAATTTATGGTCATATCTAAATTCCTCCATTAAATCTTGGTTCCCTGTTTCATTAGATTGTTTACTTTTTAATTTTTGCATTTGGGAATAGGCATAGCCGCCGAATTTCTTTTGAATATGCTTAGATAAAAACAAATGGCGATGATCAATAAGCAGTTGTCCTAAAGGGGTAACTTTTAGATAATCTTCTTGTCGGACGAACAGAATTTCAATATTGTTCGGAACTCCTTTCATCGCATCTTTTACGAATTTATTAATATGAATGACACTTACATCGACATCATCTTTCGTGTTGCGGAAGTTCTTCCCTCCAGTAGTGTTATATTCGTTAAAAGATTCTAATCCCAAGTAATAATCAATAGGAGGGATGCATACCCCTTTAAAATCCTTATCTGATGTTTCTGTGTTTGTACCATAGGCATAACTCCCTGTTGGAGATAAGATGATTGTTCTTTCTTCTAACCAATCTAGATTTGATTGATTTAATTTTAAGTCCGTCATTAACTACACTCCTTCCTGTACATCATGATATTTGCTTGGCATTATTCACTAGGCTAAGTCAGCCATCTATATTTCATAATTCCACGAAAGAAATTGTGATTCATATAAGAAGCCTAGGGACAGTAGTTCAATTCTTAGGTTTTATCGCAAACCTGATACCTATCCTTTCTTTGTTAAATGATCTTATTACTCATGCGATTGTTGGTTCACACAAATGAGCCAACAATCAATAGCACCATATAAAAGGCCATCTTTCAAGAAAAACAAATTAGCACCACTTTCCCCCTGCACAAATTGCGTTATATACACGCTGTTATGCGATTGGAAAGTGGTGCTGTTATGAAGTTTGTAAGTGAACGTCTATAAAAATGACAGCAACTCTGTATCTAACTATGACAAAAAATACGAAGCCGAGAATTTATTAAAGCTGGAATCCTATTTAAGTTAGTTGAAAAGAAGGTGGGCAAGTTGAGGCTTGATAAGTCTAAAAGCCCGTCCTATCACACTATTTCACACTGTATCCATTTACGTACGCTGTTAATAAACCAAACCTCCTCAGCTTTTAGCAACTCTGCCTTCGTAATCACTTTCTCCTCGATTTCTTTTTGAAGCAATAATTGCTTGCGGAACGTACCTGCTAGCAACCCACATTCAACAGGAGGGGTATACAGTTTTCCATTCAACTTAACGACAATATTTCCATTCGTAAATTCAGTGATTTCCTCGTTTTCATTCCAAAGCAATACATCAAACACATTTTGTTTTGAAAATGTTTCATAAGCTTGACGATTCGTCGTCTTAAAATAAACAAATGGATGATTTGTCTTGATTGGAGAATCAGCCAATCTAATTGAAATTGTAGAATATGTATCTTCAATTGTCATCCCGCTAACTTCTACTTTGTTTGTTTTTGAAACAACTAAACGTACTTTATATAAGCCATCCGAATGCTGCTTCGCAAATTGATGGAGCTCATTTGTCACATCTTCTTCGACAATCGGAAATTGAAAATATTCAGCTGCTTCCATTAATCTTTTCATATGGTGATGAAATAAATAATATTCACCATTTTCTAATCGAAATGACTCTAACAATTGAAAGTCAGGCCGAACTTCGGTTAACAATTTTGCTTTTAAGAACGCTTCTGCATATTCTTCGCTTAGTACTGAATCCCAGGTAATTCCGCCACCGGCCCCATATTCGGCACGTCCTGTTTCTGTATCAATCCAAACGGTGCGAATCGGTACATTAAAGATGGCCTCACGTTTAGGGGTTATATAGCCAATAGCGCCACAATATATTTCTCTTGGGGAATCCTCAACATGTGTAATAATGTCCATTGTTTTAATTTTGGGAGCTCCTGTTATGGAACCACATGGAAAAAGTGCTTTAAAAATATCAGTAATCGTTGTATGTTCTTTCGTTTTTGCTTTCACAGTAGACGTCATTTGCCACACAGTTGGATACTGTTCAATTTCAAACAATGCTGGAACGTGAACTGATCCATTTTCTGCAATAACACTCACATCATTTCGTAATAAATCAACAATCATGACATTTTCCGCCTGGTTTTTTGCCGATTCAGCCAGCCAACTAGCTTGTTCTCGATCCTGCTCTAAAAATAGCCCTCTTTTCACGGTTCCTTTCATTGGTTTTGTTGTAATCACATCATCTCTCCAATGAAAAAACAGTTCCGGTGATGCCGATAAAATTCGATAGTTTCCTATATGTAAATAAGCACTATAATCCGAATTCTGTGCCTTCTCTAACTGTTGATAAAAGGCAAAATCATCTCCTTCAAATTGTGCTTGTAAACGTAAGGTATAGTTCACTTGATAGGTATTGCCTTTTTTTATTTCTGTTTTAATGTTTGTAAAACCCGCCTCATATTGCTCTTTTGATGTGTTGGAAGTCCAATTGGATAATTGAAAAGATTCAGTATTGTACTCCTTCAAAACAGTTGGTTGTTCAAAAATCCCAAACCAAAGCAGCGGCATTCTTTCCCCCTGTTTCACCATAAAAGCCGAATCAAATGCTGGTGCGGCTTCATAGGAAACATAGCCCGCGGCATAATACCCTTGATCGACGAAAGCTTGTACTTCCAGCATTTTCGTTAGCACTTCATCTAGATTAGATGTTTCGACGATTTGCTTTGGGTGTGTAAAAAAAAGCGGTTGTTTAATTCCCTGTTCGTTTGCAAAATGAAAAAATAATGAGTTTTGTTCCATACATACCTCTTGTTAACATAATATAATTATAATTAATTCATTTAATAAATCATCCATGAGACATTCGTTTGAACTCTCATGGATGATTCTTTCATTTTATTTCATCCCTACTACTTCTGCTACCATTTCAAAAGAACGAAGACGTGCTTGATGATTGTAAGTTGTTGTAGCAATAATGATTTCGTCTGCATTCGTATTTTGCGCTAAATCTTCTAATCGTTTTTTCACTTCTTCATGTGTGCCAATAATCGTATTTTGTAACTGCTTCATTACGAGACTTTTTTCATATTCTGACCAAAGATTCTCCATTGAATCCACAGGTGGTGGTAATTGGCCAGGTGTATTACGAATGAGATTTAGGAATTGCTGTTGATGAGAAGTCGCGATTCGCTGCGCTTCTTCCATTGTATCTGCCGCATACACATTTACTGCTACCATCACGTGCGGCTCGTCTAGCACTTCAGAAGGTTTAAAGTATTGACGATACCTGGCAAGGGCTAATTGCATATTTTCCGGTGAGAAATGGCTGGCAAATGAAAAAGGTAACCCAAGTTCCGCTGCAAGCACGGCACTAAAGCCGCTCGAACCAAGCAGCCAAATGGGAATGTCTTGTCCTTCCCCTGGAATCGCCCGTACGCGGTTATTACGTGAAGCAGGATTTAGATACATCCTTAACTCAGCTAATTGTTCAGGAAAATCTTGACCTTGATTGCGAGGGTCGCGTCTAAGAGCCACTGCTGTTTGTTGATCACTGCCTGGTGCACGCCCTAATCCTAAATCAATTCTCCCTGGATACATTGCTTCTAGTGTACCAAATTGTTCCGCAATGACAAGCGGTGAATGATTAGGCAGCATAATTCCACCTGAACCAACACGAATCGTTTTCGTCGCATTCGCTACATAACCAATGACAACAGATGTAGCTGAACTTGCAATGCCTGGCATATTATGATGCTCAGCAAGCCAATAACGATGGTACCCCCACTTTTCTGCATGCTGTGCAAGGTCAACTGAATGTTGAAATGATTCGGCAGGTGAACCACCAGTGGTAATTTGTGCTAAATCTAATATAGAAAATTTTATATTTGATAATGTGTCCACTTTATTCACTTCTTTCTCCATTAGATGATGCGATACATTGTCATCTTATATTAAGATAACCTAAAAATGCATCCAATTTGCTTGATTGCAATAAAACAACCTTACTAATTTATCTATTTGTTTTACACTTTATTTGGAATGAACGATTATTAAATATTCTACCGAGGTTATTTATTAAATATAAATAAATTGAATGTGTTTGGTGGATAAATCGTTTAAATTAGCCAATAAAATCCTGGTTTCGATTGATAAATTGTTGTATCCGATTGATAAGCTGAAAAAAGTTTATATTCTGACGAGGTGAAATTTTAAATATAAAATTTAGAACAAAAAGACGAGCACGTTCATATGCTCGCCTTTTTTCGCGCTTATTCTGATACAATCACTTGATTGATAAATTGTTCAGCCATTACAGCTGAATCTAGCCTGGCTGCAATAAACGGCGGCTGCACCCGATTGTTTGCTTCAACAGGAACACCCAGCCAGACAAATCTTTGATCGATGATAATGAAAGGAAATGCAATGACTGTTAGTATAAAACGATTGGCGGGAAGCTCACGATTTATTTTGGGTGAAATAAGCGTAATATTCGCTGAACAGTTTTGTAGTACCGGCAGCCATTCATCCGGTAATTGAAAAGAATTAGGTAAAGCTACGATGATGTCTCGCTTTGCTGACGTTAAATCATCAAATAGTTTTTCTAATTTTCTTGCATGCATCCATTGTAAACGAGGATGCTGATGCTTGACCCACTGGCCAATTTCATTTGTTTGAACTAGTTGGCGATGCTGTGTTTGATGATCGACTAATTGGCGGATTGTTTTACTGCGATATACAAATTTCTTTACAAAATTAGTATCACATACATGAATAAACTTTCCTTTTGTACGCGTAATCGCTACATTTATTAAGCGTTCACTATCTTTTCCCGTCAGTAGTAATCCTGCACGATTTTGCGGATAGCTATCAACCGTATCAAAAATCATCATATCGCGCTCACTGCCTTGAAAACGATGAACAGTGGCCGCAATCAAATCGGCTGTTTCACGCTCCTTTGCATATATATCATTTAATAGCAGTTCCATTAAATCGGCTTGCGCACGATACGGCGTCACATAGCCAATCGAACGAGCACCATCGATATAAGCTTCATGAAGCAGTTGAAAGGAGAGCAGCAATTGCCAAGGATTCACTCGTGAATGAGTCGTTCGCTCTGACACACAATATTCTCCCGAAAAACTCGTATTTAACAAAATGGAAGCTCGATTCATAAAAGGCTCCATTTCAGCAATCGACTTTCTACTTTCCTCCACACTTTTGTGATTACCAACAAAGTCATGATAAATATAATGATTCGTAAAAGCAGAAATTTCCGGATGCATACGTCGCTGTTCTTTTAAAAGAAATAAATGCGGATGCAGCTCTCCGGCTTCGACAACGGTTGCTACCCCCGAACGATGAAAAACATCTTCCTTTAACCATTGCTTCACAATCGCATCTTTAGCTGCAGCAATTGGCGGCAATTGCTTAAAATCACCGCAAACGATGATATGTTTCGCGAGTGAAGCAGCAAAAGACACTTGCGGCACATAGGCCATACTCGCTTCATCTAATATCACGACATCATATTCTTGCTCATAAATGGTAGCATCCGTTGCCGCCTTCGCCAATGTGGTTCCAATTATTTTCGCTTCTTTTATAAAGCTCATTTCTTTTTGACGAATTTTCTCTAAAATTCTTGCCAGCTTTTTCTCTAATTCAATTAGTTGTTCTGAATCGCGTACGCTAAAAGAGCCGGCTAAATCCTGCTTTAACAGTCGTTTTTCTTCTATTAATTGTTCTTTTTCTTTTAGCAAGCTTGGTTCTTTTTTTTGCAGCAGCTGACCGGAAACGATATCTTCATGCTTCGTTAAGCTTTCTCCAATTTGGGTGCCATAACGAAGCACTTCTCCTTCTTGAAATCGATCTTTCTTCTTCACAAAAGCAGAAATTTCCGCCATTAACACATCGACAGCTTGATTGCTATGCGCTAAAATAAGCACCTTTTTCTCTTTTAAATAGTGGTTGGAAGCCGTTCGGGCCAGCGTATACGTTTTGCCTGTTCCCGGCGGTCCCCAAACGAATGTAACCGGATTATATTTAGAACGCAAAAACAGTTCTTTTACAGCCGTTTGCCCACTTTCATTTGGATGCTTCGCTGGCATAGAAGGGTCCATTAATCGCTTAATTCGTAAGCGCTTTTGCTTGCTTTTCGCCGCTTCTAGTAAACGGCTTATTAGTTGTTCTAGCAACTCCCACGGATCATGGAAAAGAAATGCTTCACTTATTACATCTCCAAGTGAACGGTCAAATGCTAAAATGATGCTTTTCCCTTCTGAAGATAAAATGCGTCCCTTCTCCTTTATTCCTCCCCACTCCATGCGAACCGAACTGCCTACTGGGATTTTAACAGATATACCTGTTTCAAAATAATACGTATAAGCCTCGCCACTTGAAAGCTGTTTTCCATTTGAAATTAAATATTTTGTGCTTCCAAACTTTTTCAAATGGAGAATTTCAAGCTGCAGGGCCTCTTGCCATTCTTTAATATATTCTATCGTTGAATTCATCTTTCTCTTCCCTTGGTTTCCTTATAATAGATAAACAGGCTCAATCGAATCGATTGAGCCTGTTTTTCAGACATCTTACTATATCATTTTTCTTAAATTTATACCAACAGGAATTATTACTTTTCCATTAATTCAACAAATTCGTCAACAAGATCATTAAAGATACGTAAAGCATTAGCAATCGGTTCTGGTTTCGTTAAATCAACTCCAGCTTTTTTCAATAATGCAAGAGGCTTGTCGGAGCTTCCACTTTTTAAAAACGTTAAATAATTTTCTAATGCCTCTTTGTCTCCGGACAAAATCGTATCAGCAATAATAATCGCAGATGTATAGCCTGTTGCGTATTTGTAAACGTAGAACGGGCGATAAAAATGTGGAATCCGTGTCCAGCCGTATTTGACTTCATCATCAAAAACAAGATCTTCTCCATTGTATGTTCGGAAAATGGACTCATATACCCCATTAAAGACATCCGCATTTAATGGTTCATCTTGTTCCGCTTTTTCATGAACTGTTTTTTCAAACTCCGCAAACATTACTTGTGTAAAGAACGTTCCTTTAAAGCTGTCAATAAAATGATTCAGTAAATGTTTTTTCTTATCGATTTCTTTTGTCGTCTTTAATAAATGACGGATTAATAAAATCTCATTGACTGTTGACGCCACTTCTGCAACAAAAATAGAATAACCAGCTGAAATGCGCGGCTGATGAGTAGAACTGAAATATGAATGCATGCCATGACCACATTCATGAGCTAACGTGAACACACTATCTAAATCATCGCGATGATTTAATAAAATAAATGGATGCACACCATATACTCCAAGGTTATAGGCCCCCGAACGCTTCCCAGGTGTTTCGCGGACATCTAGATAACGATTTTCTTTAAAACTCGCTAATGTTGACGTGTATTCTTCACCAAGCGGCTTTAATGCTTCGAGCATAAGTGCATAGCCTTCTTCATAAGAAATTTCCTCTTTTGCACCTTGTACTAACGGTACACTTAAATCATACGCACGTAACTCATCGACCCCTAATACTTTCTTTCGCAATCGCATATATTTTTTCATTGGGGCTATATTTTGTTTAGTTGACATAATCAAATTATCATAAACTTCTTTCGGTACTTCATCACTAAATAATGATTTTTCTAAAGCAGATGGATAATTTCTTAATCTTGACATATTGACATTATTGCGAATGGCCGCTGCAAGTGTGGAGCCAATCGTGTTTTTCAATTGAACATACGGTTTATAATAAGCTTTATAAGCTTCTTTTCGCTTATCACGATCTTCTTCCTCCATTAACTTCGCATACATACCACGTCGTATTATAAGGTCAGCCAGAGAAATCTGGTTGACTATTTTTTATTCAATTTATAGATTGATAGTAGCCGGGGTAGAACGGACGCACCCGTGGGACTAGATCCCGACAACTAAACTGTTCGC
>NZ_JBHHJV010000034.1:0-26867 GCF_042136355.1 Peribacillus sp. Hz7 | reverse complement strand
ACTCACCCGTCCGCCGCTAATCTCAGGGAGCAAGCTCCCATTGATTCGCTCGACTTGCATGTATTAGGCACGCCGCCAGCGTTCGTCCTGAGCCAGGATCAAACTCTCCGATAGAATTTGACTAAGCTCTTTGCACTTTTTTTATAGTGTGTGCTCACTTTAAAAATTAACGTTGGCGCTTTGTTTTGTTCAGTTTTCAAAGAGCAATGTTTGTCGTTTTTCAGCGACTTTATTATCTTACCAAATCAACTTTAATGTGTCAACCTCTTTTTTTAGAAAAGTTTTTTCCATTGAAGTGATCATTTAACTTGTTGTCTCAGCGACAAGTAATAATATATCATGGACAAAAATTGTTTGCAATACTTTTTTTAAAAGTTTTTTAAAAGTAGATTTTCCTTCTCTCATTGTTTCACATTTCTTCCTTTATCATATTATGACTAGTCATGAATAATATAAACATAAAAGGGTTTTATAGAGGTGACGCAATGAATGCATCCGAAATAGGACTAGTCCTATCTTATTTAATGGCACTCTATTTATTTAGTATCGCCTTTATAGAAGGCATTAAAATTAGTAATCAAAACGAGAAAGTGAATGGAAGCACTTTGATTATGAGCTTGCTATTTGCTCTTTTTTTTACAAAAATGGCTGCTTTATTTTATTCCTATTAAATAAAGAAAAGCGATAAGCATATGATGCTTTATCGCTTTTCAACCTTTTTATACTGCTTCCTCTCTTCATATAAAAACATTATGAGTCCATAACAGATAACCGCGCCGCCTAACAGTTGTGTCCAAATAACTTTTTCTCCAAAAAGAAAGTACGCTAGGATGGTTGCCCCGACCGGTTCTAAAAGAATCGCCATAGAAATCGTCGTCGTACTCAACCATTTTATTGCCCAATTAAATAAAGAATGCCCTAATAATGTAGGGAAAATTGCCAGAAGAATAAAGTACATCCAATCAGAAACAGGGTACCCTCTCAATGGCTGCTGAGCTACTATAACATAAATGAACAAAACGATTGTACTAAATAAATAAACGATAAACGTATATGTAGTAGATGAAATCCTCTTACGAACATCTTGACCTACTAGTAGATAGCTTGTTGCTAAAGCACAGGCAATGAGGGCAAGTAGATCCCCAAAAAGCGCCCAACCACTTATACGAAAATCCCCCCAGCTAATAATGACACTCCCTATAATAGCTATCGCACCACTTATTAGTACTTTTACGGAGAAGCGTTCTTTAAAAAAGAAAAAAGCACCGGCAAAAGCAAATATAGGCTGAAGCGTGACAAGAACTGTAGAGCTAGCAACCGTCGTATAATTCAATGACTCAAACCACAAAATAAAATGAAAGGCTAAAAAAATGCCCGCAGCCATCGTAAGAAAGAAATCCTTCCTTATCATCAACTTCATTTCATGAACATGCTTAATAAGAAAAAATGGTAGTAATAGCAATACCGTAAACAACAGGCGATAAAAGGCAATAATCCCCGACGGAGCGGATGCCAATTTCACTAAAATTGCTGAAAACGAAACTGTAATCACACCTACTACTAAAGCAAAATAAGGATTGATAAATGCAGCTTTCATGAAGTTCCCTCTCTTTTAACTTAAAACTAACAGATTCATTGTACCGCAATTCCCTTTTTTGAGGTTATAATAGTTAAAATTATAGATGTTTTTATTGTGGATGGGGATGGTATTGTTGGAATGGTCATTTAATTTACACGAGGAATTATTTATTCTATTAAAGCTAGGTATTTCTGCTTTTTTAGGAATGATTATTGGATTAGAACGAGAAATTAAACGTAAACCAGTTGGCTTAAAAACAAGCTTAGTCATTTCTATTGTCAGCTGTATGCTTACGATTGTATCAATTGAGTCAGCTTTCAAATTTCCTGGAAGCGACGAGCTAAATGTGACAATGGATCCACTTCGACTAGCGGCTCAAATTGTTTCTGGAATTGGCTTTATCGGTGCTGGCGTTATTCTACGTCGTGATAATAGTATCTCTGGATTAACAACAGCCGCCATTATTTGGGGAGCTGCTGGAATTGGAATTGCTGTAGGAGCTGGATTTTTTATCGAAGCAATCGCAGGAGTCATTCTCTTAATTATTAGTGTAGAGCTTATTCCTCCTATCATTACTTGGATTGGTCCTATATCACTTCGCCAAAAAGAAATTCTTCTTAAACTTATAATAGAAGAAAAAGAAGACATCTCAAAAGTGTTACAAAAAATCAGAGACGAAAATATTCATGTGAAAAACATTCGAATTAAAGATGTCGAAACAAACATTCACTCACTTACCATAAGAATACTTGTCGATCAAAAAAGAAAAACATCTGATGTGTATTACACAATTTCTAGTATTCAGGAAGTCTCAAAAGTAGAAATTGAAAATATTTAAAAATCAATAACGTTCTATCAACAACGCCAAAAATTCAGTTCAAAAATCCGTTAGAATATGGAATTCTAACGGATTTTTCCTTTTTTATTGACTTTTCTATTAATTCAGTTAAAATAATTAGTGTATCCTATTCGGGGCATTAGCTCAGCTGGGAGAGCGCTACGCTGGCAGCGTAGAGGTCAGGGGTTCGAGCCCCCTATGCTCCATACACGCATTACGTCAACGTTTCTAAGCTGGTGACTTACCGGTGACGTAACGCTCCTATATCGGACAGCGAAACGCTTCCTTTTTCCAATCACTTTTACGGTGACTTTATCGGAGACTGGAGGTGTTTTTTGTTTTGCATTCGGAAAATAGACGCGGAAAACGTGTGAAGAACACGCTGACAGTTAACAGTAAAAAGAAACCGTACTCGTTGGAACTACTTGCGGAAAAGGTAAAGAGCGCAAAGAAAGTGAAAGGCCTGGCGGATGGCACCATTTGGCTATACCAGCACGTTTTCAATTTATTAGGGGAGTTTCTACAAAGCGAGGACGTGCGGAAATTAAACATCGACGTGTGCCGAGATTTCACGACCTAGTTATTGAATGACCGTAATAAACTCAACAAACCACGCAAAATTACACGATAGAAACACAAAAAAGAGCGTAAGACTACTCCACATAGTCAAACGCTCCGCCGCAATTTAATGCAGAAAATTTGAGGTCTTTAGTATATCACGAAAAAAACGTAACATCAATACGTTTTTTTGAATGTGCCTAATCGCGGCCTTTGCACTCCTTAAAAGGAGCCCTATAAAATGTCGAAGCAACTACATACGAAAACCTTTCCGCATTCGAGAACGTATCAGACCTTAACGTTACTTGCTCCGATGTGAATACCGCAAGAGCAACTTGTTCTTTAGTAGGTTGCGCGGAAGTTGAAATCTCGGTTTCTTCTTCGTGAGGTTTTCCCAATAATAACTCATCGTCCGACGCTTGGCCTTCTCCTGTATATCGCCAATTACTTGTTGATTTATCAAAGCTATACTCTGCATCTCTTAATAACACTCTAAGTTTTTTTCTCCAAATGGAAGTCTTGTCGCAAGAGTTTTTATACTCTCTCCCTGTGTATTCAATAATTCTATTAACTCTCCGTATGTATTAATCATGTTGTTCTCTCCTTCTATGATATATACATATATTTATAACCTTAACAAAATGCGATTTCAGAAAGTCAGCTACAGCCAACCTTCGCCAATGATTTAGGCGCCTGTTTCTTGCTTATATTCGGGCCTGGCACCTTTAAACAAGCAACTCCAAACGCTAGTATTCGTACTGCCCTTGCGTGCGATAACGTTTGGTTTTCGTTCATTTTCCTTCACCCTTTCGTTAAATTCAGGTAAATAAAAAGCCGCCCGTTGGATGGCGACTCAGTGTGTGCGTGTGTGTTTGTAAAATTCGCTATCGCACAGTTTCCTCCTACAGCAAAATAAAAAAGCCAACATTATGAATGCTGACTTTCAATCCTCTTTATCTGGTTTTTTAGTGCCTTTGCTTATATAAGGTTTAGCACTTTTCGCTCTGTTCGAACTAGCTTGCCAACGATTCCAGCCCTTCTTGCCTGTCCCTCTACCTGTTCCGCCTTTACCTTTAGCTTTACTGATACCATCACCCCATTATTCTTACCTTCAGTTGAGTTACTTGTCATGGGTTAATTTTATCCATTTTACTTAGTTATAAACTAAGCGTGATGAACTATACAACATCCTAACAGATTGTGTATGCTTTGCTCCTGACATTTAATAATAACACGTCAACCCCAATGATAAAAGCCGCAGTCATCACTTGGTAACACTTAACCTAGTTCAACATATCGTTTAGTTCGTCCAATCCTCGTTACAGCTCGTCTTCAGAGATTCTCGTACGCTTTGTTAACTTCTGCATCTGATACAACTTCACGACGATCAACTAGCTTACTGGCCAATTTATAGTACAACTCCAATGATTCGACAGATGCATTACCGTTGTTGCTTGTTCCCTCTATTATTATTGGCACGTCCGTGGTCTTTTAACTTTACTAATCTGTGTAAAATACCAAAAATGTTTCTTTCCTCCTTTTCGAATAATTGCTCCTTCTGCTCAACTGTAATTTCTCTACATCTTACTTAAAAGCTGTAAGTTATTATAACTAAGCATTTATATTACATAAATAATGACATGACTGTAGGCTATTTTTCATACAATATTTTTGGGGTGGAAAAAATGGCAAGAGCAAGCTATCGAAGTTCAGACGTTGACTTAATGGCAAGGATGATGAGAGCAGAAGCCGAAGGTGAAGGACAACTAGGAATGTTATATGTTGGAAATGTAATTGTGAATCGTCTTGTAGCTAATTGTTTAGACTTTAAAGGTTTAAGAACAGTTCCACAAGTCATTTATCAAGTACAAGGAGGAAATTATTCTTTTGAAGCTGTTCAAAAAGGGAATGTATTTTATCAAAGAGCGAGAGGTATTGAAAGAAGATTAGCAGAACAGAATTTGAAGCACTGGAGACAGCATCCGGCTAGATATGCTCTTTGGTATTTTAATCCACATGCTCCATGCCCTCCAACATGGTATGATCAACCTCATACTGGTCAATTTAAAGACCATTGTTTTTATGAACCAAAACCTGCAACATGTGATAGTGTTTATAGAGGTTAAGCTTACTCTTTGAGTAAGCTTTTTTACATATTTAAAATATTTATACAATATAAAACTTTTAGTAATAGTTTTTATCTAAAAAAGTAAGATTGTGAATTAGTGTAATTAAGCTAACAGTTAGCTTAATTACACTAATAAATCCTGAGTTGGCATTTTATAATAGAAAATGTCGTTTGAATTCGCTACTTTTGATAGGCATAATAACCATTATACATACCAAACCCTGTGAAATCACAACTACCTATTTTGGATTTTTCGTAAACACGAATTGTTTTACCGACTGATTTTAATGTAGCTTTACAGCTTTTACTGCTGAAAGACGCATTTGTGCTAGATATTAATTTTGCTTTTCCATAATAATTACTATATTTCCAAGGCATTTGGTAACCAGCCAAATCACCACCTGTCGGATCGTAACGATAGCCTGTTCTTGATACAAAGTAAATATAGTTGGATGTTTTTTTGTACACATATAATTCTGTACTTGCACCAGTTCCTGAATAACCTTGGTTAAAATAGCTACCTATCCAGCGTTCATTCGGTTTTACTTCCACTGCATAATCCATTGAGACATAGGCTTTTTTGCCCTTATATATCACTTCATAAAAACCTTTACCATAGTCAACGTAACGCATAGCCACAGTTTGATTTTTCTTTAATTTACCTACGACTTTTGATTTTGTTGATGGTTTTTCGCGTATATTTAATACACTTGCTGTTGATTTTACTTTTAGCGTATACGTTGCTGCTTGTGCATTATCACTATGCGATACACCGAAAAATATCGCAAGACATAGTACGAGCCCTGCCAAAAATTTGTTCATAATAAACCCTCCCATTCTACTAAATTCCATTTTAGTATATCAACAACTTTATATCTTTTCACCTACTCCAATAAAGTAAACAGTGCGAAAAGTTCTAGGTTATCAAAGGGAGAATTTATTAACCTAACTTCTCTATCGACTATCTCGCATTTGGAACGATAGTCCGATTAAGGGCTACTTTTTCGCAGGGCTCGAATCAGACACTCCACTCGCCGCCAATAAAAGAGACGTTAATATGCGGACATACTAAACTACCGTAAAGTCACCCGCAGCGACTACGTAAAATTTGGTAGCGTAACGCAGATATTACTTGTATCTAAGCGCTCCTATAACGTATAGTAGGGACTAACATCGTAATTGAACGGAATATAGGAAGCGTGTGAAGCATTGACCTGACTCACTTTTCGTTGACTTTCCGATTGACTTATCGGAGACTGAACGTATTGCGCTACGCTAGCAGCGTAGAGGTCAGAGGTTCGAGCCCCCTATGCTCCATACTTTTTCAAAGACCAAAACCCTTATATATCATGGGTTTTGGCTTTTTTATCATATGCACACCCATCCTCATAACTTGCAAAAAATCTGCACAACTTAATTTAAGCCCGACTATTGGTTATAAACCATGCAAAAAATTAAGCAAGCATTTCAGATGTACTTCTTCTTTTTCAGATTGCAAAGCTTTTAGGTTTTAAATCTTAAATTGATAGCTACGAGGACAACTTCTTCTCATCTTTTATTTCGGTATATTTCCACCGGCAACCCTATCTCCAGAATTACCAGAAGGATCCGTTACACTATCATCTTCCTTGGCATGAATAATTAGTGATTTACCTAATACACTATTGCTCTTTCCTTTTTCAAGGGATAAGCCATTAAGGATTATCATTTGATCCACTTTCCCATTTTCATCTACTACTAAGTTAGGCAGATCACCAAGATGGGTTCCATCAGGGTTATGTTCACCGTGCTTCTTACCTAAAGGATTAAAGTGACCACCTGCTGTTTGAAAATCATTGTTAACAATTGCATTTTCATGAATGTGTAAGCCATGCTTACCAGGAGTAAGACCCGAAGCACTCACTTTAAGCATAATCTGATCGCCTAGTTGACCAAATGCGGCGAATCCAATTTTCTTTCCTTTATCATCCTTCAATTCAAAAAAAGTAGTGCCAATTTTGTGTTGCTCCTCATCAGAGATAAAGTAAGAATGTATATCAAAATGTGCTACGTCAAATCCCGGGTGACCATGAGGTTGGAATTCAATATCAGTCTGAACAACAGATGGAGAAGGTAATCCTTTCATACCTCCAAGATTAGTATGATTTTTACCATTAATGAAGTCATCTTGTGCAATCATATACTCTAGAAAAATAAGTTTCCCCTTATATACGCCATAAATAGGACCATTCGGCATATCCTTAGGATTTGCCCAATGTTCTCCCATAGCTGGTACTACATGAGGGTCTAACTGAATAGTACCTTTTGGCAGGACTAAAACGTAAGCCTCTTGTTTTTTCGTATCCCAGCTAATCTTTTGCCCACCAACTGCAGCACCTAGGTCATTAATCAATGCAGTCGGTTCACCTTTTACCAATCTAATTTTGCTAATTTTTTTATTGTTAAAAGTAACTGACTTTTTATTTGAGGCTAATTTGAATGATTTCTCAAACAAGTCTGCAAATGCACGAACAGAGACATAGGCCTTAGATTTATACACATGATTTAAGTCTGATTTAACTTCTACACCATTAACTTGTACCAAAAGCTTTTTTTCTACTTGTTCTTGGTGTACACCATGCGCTGAAGCAATTCCTGATACTAATAAAAACGTGATAATCAAGAGCACTGAAACAAACCTTTTCATGCCATTCCTCCTAATTTCCCATTATCAATTTTGGGGCCAATGTAAGTATATAGTCTCACTCTCTAATTTATGTTTAGTTTCATAGTTCGTTGATAAAAAATAGTGATAAACGATTTGTGTCCTCACTCCCCATTGAAAAAGAAAACTAAACTCTTCAATGATTTTAATCATTTGCGTTTTTATAGTTAACTAACACTACTTATATAGTAAAAGTCACAACCGATTTAAACTTCAAAATCACAAAAAGAAGTATATCAATGAAAAATCTAAAATTTCAGCTGGCATACAATCGACTCCTTTTTCAATTTACATCTACGGAAAGGGTAAAATCCCCGCCTCCCCCTGAACATGCAAAAAGAAGCTACTCTCTTCCTTGAGCAACTTCTTAAATTAAATATGGTTGTGTCCACCATATCACAGATGCAACAAAAGCATCGATGTGACTGTTCAAGAGATAATAAAGAATGGATAATTAGATTGACCTTTGCCATATACAAGAGTCTTTTCAATTGATTAGGACTACATATGCATAACCCAGCATATAATGATTGTTCCTAAAAATAACTGTCAATAATTCCGGGCCAGCGCATATATAAATATAGATGCGTTGGTGAGGGAGATGATATATGCATGTATTATCGGCAGATTAATTATATTGTACAGCCTGGGGATTCGTTAGATACGATTTCTCAAAAATTTGAAACAAATGCTGAACGTATTAAATATGAAAATCAGCTAACTTCTAATATTATTTATATTGGTCAACAATTGGTAGTGCCAGTTACTGCTGAAAGGAATATTTATATTGTTCAACCAGGCGACAGCTTGTACACAATTGCAACGAAATTTGGTGTTTCGATTGAGGAATTGCAACGAATAAACCAATTACGCTCCAATATGATTTATGTTGGACAACATTTTGTTATTCCTGAAGAAATTGATGCGGATTATTACGTTGTCCAAGAAGGAGATTCTCTCTCTTCAATTGCACAACGTTTTGAAACGACTGTTGGCAAAATAAAAACCTTGAATAACCTAGATACGAATATAATTTACATTAATCAAAGATTAAAAGTATCTGAAATAGATGAGAGACAAACTGAATATGTCGTTAAGTCAGGTGATTCCTTATATGAGATTGCTCGTAGATATAATACAACCGTCGAGAGCAT
Organism: Peribacillus sp. Hz7; assembly: GCF_042136355.1. Classification (NCBI taxonomy): domain Bacteria; kingdom Bacillati; phylum Bacillota; class Bacilli; order Caryophanales; family Bacillaceae; genus Peribacillus; species Peribacillus sp. Hz7. The sequence goes on along the minus strand of NZ_JBHHJV010000034.1, from coordinate 17,906 downwards.
CCTTGTCTTAAATCGTTTAGAAGGTATGAATCTAACTGTCGGTCAAAGAATTAAGATTCCGGAATACTCGGAAGTAATTGTCAATATAGATAGTGCGAACGTTCGACAACGGCCAGGTTCTAATTTTAGAGTGATTGCCCAAATGGATCGCGGTGCAAGGTTACCTCTTATTGGTGTTCAAGGAAATTGGTATAAAGTTGTATTATTCAATGGTAATCCAGGTTGGATCTCTAAGACTGTTTCTACCTTAAGAGCATATGATGGATCTGATCCTATTATTCAAATTTTAGGATATTATACATTATCAGAAGGGCCCACATTACCTAGTTCTTATCAATCATTCGTGACAAACACAAACAATATTTCACAAAATGGATTATTCTTATTTAGAATTAGCAAAGACAATCCAACAACGATTGATAAGTTTGGAAATTTCACTGATGAAGAAGTACGGAATCTTGTACGAATCGGTCATCGTCATAATGTAAAAATGTTAGCAACTGTTCATAACCTTTTATATGCAGAGGGCGTAGAACTGGCAAAGCAGGTTATTCACCAATTGGTTTCCTCTGAACAAAATATGATTGCATTTGCTCAAAATTTAGTTAGATTAGTCGAAAGATATGGATTAGACGGTGTTGATATTGATATTGAGGATGTATTGGAAGAAGATCGAGATCGTTTAACTCAGTTATATCGAGTAATCGGGCGTGTGTTTGATGCAAAAGGATATTTCTTCTCGACTGCTGTACCATCTAAAACAGGACCAGAGGATCCAAGTGTTTTTGCAAAACCATTTGATTATCCTAAACTACATGTACCAACTGATCAATTTGTCATTATGCTTTATAATGAGCACGGTTGGCCAGGAAGTGGACCAGGTCCAGTCGTATCAATTGGCCGGATGGAGAAAGTGCTACGTTACGCTATTACAGTAATGCCTAAAGAAAAAATCGTTGCTGCTGTTTCAGTATTTGGTTTTGATTTTAATCTCCAAACAGGCCGTGCTGCTTATGCATCATTTGATCGAGCAATGACTCTAGCTAAACAATACAATAAAGAAATCATATTTGATGAAGAGACGAAAACCCCAATGTTTGCCTATACAGATGAACAAGGGGTCAATCACGAGGTATGGTTTGAAAATCGAGCAAGTATAAAAGCGAAGGCCGAACTTGCAGACCGTCTTGGAATAAGAGGCTTAGCACTTTGGAGATTAGGAATGGAAGATGAAGGCATGTGGGATATGCTTGAAAATGAAGTAGTGGTGAGAAAAGGTGGATTAGAAAAATAATTTTTAAAATCCAACTAAATTGCCGATTAAAGAAAAAGCCTCTATTTCTCAGCATTAACATTGAGAAATGAGGCTTTTTGAGCTAAATAGGAAAATGAACAAAAAATATTGTACCTTCACTACTTGTTTTTATATCCATGATAGCATCATGCTTAGACACTATTTTTTGACAAATGGATAACCCTAATCCCGTGCCATTTTCCTTTGTACTGAAGAAAGGTTTATCAATTTTATCAATGATTTCTTGCTTAATTCCCTTTCCTTCATCTTGTACCGCTAAAATTACTTCATTATCTTGCTGATATGTTTTTATTGTTAGTGTCCCTCCAGAAGACATTGCATCAAGCCCATTTAGAGAAAGATTTAAAATCAATTGCCGAATTTCCCTTTCATTAATTTTCAACTCAAAACAATCGTTTAAATCCAGACAAACTTGATGATTAGAATACATAGCTTTTGCCTGGATAAGGGGAAATAAGTTTTCGATAATGACATTCAAATCTTTCGAAATTCGTTTTGTGTTATTCGTTTTTGATATGGATAAAAATTCACTAATAATGTTATGGGCACGATCTAGCTCTTCAAGCATAATATCAATAAATTCAGGAGATGGTACATCCTTAGAAATTTGTAAAAATCCACGAATGGTTGTCATCGGATTACGCACCTCATGAACAATTCCTGAAGCCATTTCACCGATGAGATTTAATCCATCTAGCCTTGCCATCTCTTTTTCAACGGACATTCTATCTGTTATATCTGTAATAACAGATAAAACGCATTCCTCTCCATGAATGTCCATAAATTCAGTAGACAGTAACCCATCTCGCAATTCCCCTAATTGATTGAAATACTTAATTCTGCTGCTTTGAACAGGATGAATCAAATCCTTTGTTTCTACAACAGTTTCACCGTTATCATTTGATTGAACGATGTATTTTATAGAGAGATCCGATCGATTAACAACCTTATCATAGTGATTATAACCAAAACTTGTCAGCCAGGTTTTATTTACATTAATATAATGCCAGTCGTTTACCGCTTGCAATGAAACAAGACAAGAGGTTGACTCAAATATTTTGCGAAATCTCTCTCCCTCCAGTAGATGTCGTTCCGTAACATCCCGAATCGAACAAATATAAACATGCTGCCCTCCAATTTTCGCCTCACCAAGTTGAATGTCAGCTGGAAAAACAGTTGTATTCTTACAGACAGCAAACGTTTCAATAATCCTACCTAGTTTATAGGGGTCTGAATAATAACTAGTTATACTAGGAACAAGCAAATCAATCAGCTCTCCACTCAATTCTTCGTCTGTATACCCAAACATCTTTGTAATAGCAGGGTTAATTGTTACAATCCGTCCTGCTTTATCAAATGTAACAAGAGTATCTAGCAATGTTTCATTAATCACTTTCAACGCTTCATTTTGAAATTTTATCTGTTCTTGATATTGATAGATTTTCACAAAAGCTTCCACTTTCATCTTCAATGTTTCTGGGTGAAATGGTTTAAATATATAATCAATCGCTCCTGCATGATAGCCCTCTTTAACATACTCTATAGCCTGACTAATAGCAGTTAGAAAGATAAGCGGAATGTGTTTTGATTTTTCACGAGATTTTATCAATTTCGCTGTCTCAAACCCATCTAACCCCGGCATTTGTACATCAAGCAAAATAACAGCAATATCTTCTATTAACACACGCTTCAATGCCTCTTCTCCTGAATTGACACTAATTAAATGATAGTCTGATGAGGTAAGTATACTCTCAAGTGCCAATAAATTTTCAGGACGGTCATCTACTAATAATATATTTACTTTCTTTTCATCTTTCCTCCATATGTCGATATAGTTTTTCATTTAAAACGGCTCCCCCTGTGCATTGTCTATTAAGTCTAAAAACTGACTTTTCTATCAAAGTGGTATGTAAAACGAATTCTACTATTTATATAGCCATACCCGCATTAAGGATAAAAGCTGATCTATATAAACAGGTTTGCTTATGTAATCAGATGCACCCGCTTCTATACATTTTTCTTTATCATGTGCCATAGCTTTTGCCGTCAATGCAATAATCGGCAGCTTCTTGTACTCCGGCATTTCTCGAATTGCATATATCGTTTCATACCCATCCATTTCAGGCATCATAATATCCATAAGAATTAAATCCACACCCGAATTCTCCTTTAAGATACTCATTCCATCCTTCCCATTCTGAGCAAAGACTATTTCCATTTGCTTATTTTCTAGTGCAGAGGTAATGGCAAATATATTTCTCATATCATCATCAATAACAAGGATTTTCTTTCCTATAAATAGAGTGTCTTCCTGATCTAAAGCTACAGTCTCCTGTTCGTTTCCACCTATAACCTCAATAGCAGCTGCCGCTTCTTTTATATTACTCGTTTCATATATCGGTAAATATAATGTAAAAATACTCCCCTTCCCTAAATCACTCTCTACTTTTATATCACCGCCTAACAAACTAGCAAGATCTTGACTAATAGAGAGGCCTAACCCAGTCCCTCCATACTTTCGACTAGTCGTTCCATCCCCTTGCTGAAAGGCTTGAAATATTAATTTTTGTTTCTCCTTTGGTATCCCAATACCGGTATCTTTTATCGAAAAGGCTATTGCTGTATTCATATTTTCAAAATGTACTTGATGAATATGTAGCGCAACCACACCTTCTGCTGTAAATTTAATAGCATTTGACAGCAAATTTCTTATAATTTGTTGTAATCGATACTGGTCAGTCCGTATTGTTTCCGGAAGATTTTCATCCAACTGAATAGATAAATGAAGTCCTTTTTGCTTAGCGAGTGGTGAAAATTGACGTTCAGCAAATAAACATATATTTTTTAATAAGACTTCACCAGGAATGATGTCTATTTTTCCTGATTCTATTTTCGATAAATCTAATACTTCATTTATAAGCTGTAACAAATCGTTCCCTGATTTATAAATCGTATCAGCAAAAACCACTTGTTGCTCTGTAAGATTTCCTTCTGTATTTTCAGCAAGCAGATTGGCAAGAACGAGCAAGCTATTCAGCGGCGAACGTAACTCATGAGACATATTAGCAAGAAATTCTGACTTATAATTCGAAGTAAGCTCTAATTGTTCGGCCTGTTCCTCAAGCTTTTCGTTCATACAAACTAGTTCATTATGGTGTAGCTGCAACTCTTCAGACTGACTTTGTAACTCTTCTGTTAAATCTTTGGATTCTTTCAAAAGATTTTCAATCTGCATTCGTCCACTAACACTCTTTACTGTAACTCCAATTTGGTTAGCTACTTGGTTTATCAATGTTTGTTGAATCGGCGTGAATTCTTGAAACTTTGCTAGTTCGATAACAACTATAACCTCTCCTTCATATTCAACCGGTATCACCATAAGATTCACCGGTGATGCTGATCCAACACCAGAAGTGATTTTAATATAGTCTTCCGGGAGATCTGTTAAATAAATCGTTCGCTTTTCAAGCGCTGCTTGTCCTACAATCCCCTCTCCATATCCAAAATTAGATTGACCGCTGTTTTGCCCATTAAATGCATAGGATGCAATGCTATGAAATCTCTCTTCTCTCGTTCCTTGTTTAACATAAAAAACACCATAGTTTGCATCAATCATGGAGGTAATTTTATTCATAAACCGTTGACCTAACGTTTTAAGATCATGAATTCCTTGATACATCGTAGCCATTTCGACAATACTTGTTTCCAACCAGCTTTTTTCCTTTATCGAATACGTCATTTTATTAAATGCCGTTGCTATATCTTCAACTTCGTCTCGGGAATTAACTTCAATCTTAGGTATCTCTATTTCATTGCTGGAATTTTCTGTCATCTTTTTAATCACATTTGTAATTTTAGAAAGGTTTTTTGTTAGATTTCTAGAAATTATGAGTCCGATAATCATATTTAACAGCACAGCAAGTACACTGAATACGATTAGCAGTTGTTTCATTTGCCTTTCTTTTTTAGAATAGTCCTCCCTAGCTACATCCATCATTATCTGTTGGCGTTCAGCAAGTGACGTTGTTAGCAAAGATAGCCCATTCCCAATTGGATACAGTTTATTAACAAAGTAGTCAGAAGCCTGTTCTTGATCAACATCTTCTTCAAATACGCTTAATAGCTCTTCATATCTCGTTTGAAATTCTTGATTAAGTTCACCTAACTTGATAATGTCTGCTTCACTTTCAGACTCGATGGTCAGTTTATGAGTTTCATCAATTAAATGAGTCATTTCGTTATTTTCATTCTGTAGATTTTCCTTAAACTCAGAATTCCCTGTTAGAAGATACCCTCGTAAGCTATTGGTCTGCTGATAAGATAATACTTGTATAGATTTTACATTATTTAAAATCGTGATCTGTTGATTCTCTATTTTCGCATAAGAACTATCCGCCTTATTTATGTAATAGAAAATAACTCCTATTGTTCCTCCGGAGAAAAGAGAAACAGAAAGAAACCCGATAATCAATTTTTTACTTATTGTTAACCTCACTTAACCTTCCCTCTCCTTTTCTATTAATTTCGTCTTAATAATTATAACTTATTTTTTAACAACTAATGTAACTATTTATTACATAAATAGTTACAACTTTAATATTCTTAAAGTTGTAATCGTTTATATATCTATATTTTCCCAAAAATATCGCCAATAAACCCTGAAATTACGACATACATATCTAAATTATTTATCATACACTTACTCACAGTAATTACATGTAATAAAAAATTACATTAAAAATACAAAAACTTCAAACTAAACCTCTAAGATAACAAACACTAAGCAAAAAGCACCATCTAGAAATTGATGGTGCTTGCTACTAAAAACACAATTAACTATTATCATTCATTTAAGAATATAAAATTTCTCTACACACTGAAGAGGTGAATCACTTTATGATTCACCTCTTTTTATTTAGTTACTATATAATTGTTTCACTTTACTTCCATGGAGCATAAAGTAGGCACCAAGTAAAATTAGAATAAGAATCCCTAATAATGCGTATAGCGTACGGAACCCTACTAAAGGAATAACGAAGCCTAGTAAAAACGGACCGATACCAATTCCAAAATCGAGTCCGATATAAAAGGTTGAAATCGCAAGCCCAATGTTTTTCGGCGGAGCAACTTTCGCTGCAATAGCTTGAGCGCTAGACATATACGTACCAAAGCCACATGCAAGCAAAGCACTTGCAAGTAATAATACGAAACTACTATGTGCATAGCTCACTACAAACAAGCTGACAGAGAATAATAAAATACATGGATACATAATGAAATTATCGCCTTTTTGATCAAGTAACTTCCCTGCCACCGGACGTGTTACGAATAAGAAAATCGCATAAATTAAAAAGAAATAAGTTGCCGCATCAACTAATTCAATTTCATACGCGTATAAGTTAATGAACGACATAATACTTGAATAGGCAATACCCATAAATACGGTAATAACGGCAATCGGAATAGCCTTCTTCTCAAGAAAATCTGAAACTTTAAAGCCAATTTTAATATTTTTACGTTCTTCCGGTGTTAAATCTGCTTCCTTCACCTTCGCAAGCAAGGCAAAGCCCATCGCCGCCGCAGCACAAAACGTACAGCAGTATAAAATCGCAGTAAAATCCGCATGATTCATTAAATAAATCCCGACAAATGGACCGATTGCGGTTGAGGCTGTTGTACTCAGCGAATAATAGCCTGTTCCTTCTCCACGACGGCCAGTTGGAATGGCATCCATTACGGTCGTTGTCATTGCAGTATTAGCAAAGCCGAAGCCGACACCATGAATAAAACGAACGGCAAATAATAATGCCAAATTATTAACCAAGAAATATAAAAGCAATGTGAGGCAGAATAGCAATAAGCTACTATACATCATCTTTTTACGGCCCACTTTTTCAACCAATTTACCGGCAACTAAGCGCGCGAGTAGTGCCCCGATAATAAAAATACTTGAAGCAAGACCACCTTGACTTTGAGAAGCATTAAATTGTTGAATTGTATAAACTGTCACCGTGGTCATCAGCGTATAAAACGCTAGGCCAACAAAGAAGTTGGAACCAATAAATAATACAAAATCTTTCGTCCATAATTTTGAAGATTGCAATCCATTCAGCTCTTTTCCATACATAATTACTCAGATAACTATACACGAAAATTGAAGGAAATGGCGACTTTTCGGGATGAATTTTATCTTTTTAAGCGAGAAGACTCCCTCTTCATATTTTCATTAGAAATTTAAGTGGTGAATAGTTCAGGACTTCCACACTCATCCTCATAGCTTGTACATCTTCGAAAGTTGCATAAAACCTGCACACACGAAGTATCCTCATAATTATTATCGACAGTGATTAAATGCCCAATTCCACTAGGACACCCTCCCAATTATTCCTACTTTGAATACATTGTAGAAGTGATTGCGAGGTGATTCTTATCAACGTTTTATACATGGATACTCCCACTCTTAGAAACCAACTTAATCACTGGAAAAGAACAGCCTTGGAACTGTTCGAAATAAAAATGACCGATAAACAGAAACCATTTCCTTGTATACCAGCTACAATAGGTTTTTCTTTAAACCAACTACGTTATGGTTTTATAGGAGATCCTAGGAAAAACACAACATTATATGAGCTCGCTGAACTACTAAATGATTTCACCCAAGCTTCAAGACAATTGGGCAGTTATACTTCCCTCATTGTATTTTATGAGACACCACAGGATATGAAGGAAACGTACCAAGTTGAACAATATGAACAGATATTTTGGCAACAACTAAGCGGGTTAAGTGAAATTGACCTTATAGATTGGCCAAAGGCTATACCAACCGATCCACATAATCCTATTTGGGAGTTTTGTTATCACGGAGAACCCTATTTTATGTATTGTGCAACCCCTGCTCATGAGAATCGAAAAAGCAGGCAGTTTGATTTCATGATGCTCGCTATTACACCTAGGTGGGTATTGCAGGAATTTAATAAATCTCATTCCTATGCTGAACGGATAAAAAAGAAGATACGAAATAGATTAAAAAATTATGACTCCACTACCATTCATCCTCATCTAAACAGCTATGGTCAAGAAGATAACTATGAGTGGAAACAATACTTTTTAAGAGATGATGATACATCGTTGTCAAAGTGCCCTTATCACAGTTTTCTAAAATTCTTAAAGCTACGTGACTAAGCCATTAAAAATCGAGTAAGAAGTTTTTTTAACCTTCTCTTTGAACTCCTAATAGCAATAACAAACAATCCCCCTGTACTTTCGGACAGGGGGACTGTTTGTTACTTACTCATTCATTTATAGTTTCTCGTATATTAAATCACTCGAACTGTAACGATACCTTCAATTTGGCCAATTTTTTCTTGTAGGCTAGGAATGATATCACCATTAACTTCATTGTCAATGTCAATCATTGTGTACGCGTATTCTCCACGGCTTCTGTTAACCATGTCAGCAATGTTCAAATTATCACTTGATAGAGCTACTGTGATTTGCCCAACCATGTTTGGAACGTTTTTGTGGAAAGCTGCCACACGTCGTTTTCCTGTGTAAGGAAGAGAAGCATTTGGGAAATTCACTGAGTTTTTAATGTTTCCTGTTTCTAAAAATTCCTTCACTTGGCGAGCTGCCATAATCGCACAGTTTTCTTCTGATTCTGCTGTAGAAGCACCAAGATGTGGAATTGGAATTGTATTTTTCATTTTCAATACAGTCTCATTTGGGAAGTCTGTAATATACTTGCCAACTTTTTCGCTTTCAAGTGCCACTTCCATATCCACTTCATTCACAAGCTCACCGCGTGAGAAGTTCAAAATATGAACACCTGGCTTCATGATGCTAAATGTTGCTTCGTTAAACATTCCTCTTGTGTCATCAGTTAAAGGAACATGTACAGTGATATAATCAGAGTTAGCAAACAGTTGCTCAATCGTCATAGCACGTTGCACATTGCGAGATAAGTTCCAAGCCGTATCAACAGAGATGAATGGATCAAATCCGATTACATCCATACCTAAGTTAAGAGCGTCATTTGCTACAAGTGCACCGATTGCACCTAGACCAATTACCCCTAAAGTTTTCCCTTTAATCTCTTTACCTACGAATTGTTTCTTTCCTGCTTCTACAAGCTTCGGAACTTGTTCGCCTTCACCTGCTAATGTTTTTGTCCAAGTTACACCATCAAAAAGGTTACGAGATGAAGCCATTAATGAAGTTAATACGATTTCTTTTACAGCGTTAGCATTTGCACCTGGAGTATTAAATACAACGATTCCTTGCTCTGTGCATTTTTCAACCGGAATATTATTAACACCAGCTCCAGCTCGTGCGATAGCCTTTAAATTATCTCCGAATTCCATTGTGTGCATGTTAAAACTACGAACAACAACAGCATCAGGATTTTCATTGTTATCATCAAGCTTATAGTTGTCTGTATTGAATACATTTAACCCAGCTTCTGCAATATTATTTAACGTTTTAATTGTGTTCACTTTATCTAAAATTACTGTGCTCATTCTGTCGTCTCCTCTTTCGCGTTTGATAGTTTTCAAATTCCTAATCTAATATTAACAAAATTTTAAGCAAGTGACTTACTATCGATTAAATTTTTTGAAAATTTTTTGTTTACTACAATAAGAAATTTACAATCTATATTGACTATCCCTCCTAGTAAACAGAAAGAGGTAAGGAACGCTACTACACTTTCCTTACCTCTGCCCAGGCGAACGGCTACGACACTATGTGCTCCCTCGCGGTTATCCGCGTTTCGCCAGTCACACATAGCCTTTTCATTTGCCTTTATTCTATCGAATTCTTTATTAATTTTCAACCTTAAAAATGTTTCCATATGAATTTTTTTCAGATTAGCCCATAAATATATTGTTCTCAACATTTAACTTCAATTATTTTCCTAGAAAATTATTCTAACAAAAAACTTCTAAAGAGTTAGCTACACAGCACAGAGACATTAATTCATTATTTGCTGCAATGATTGATTACTTTGCCCCTTTTTATTTTTCTTCATCCGATTTGTTAGTTTTTTCAAGTAATAAGTCAGAATGACAAACACAGCCATTATTCCCGTATAGGTGACGATAACATCCAGGCTATTTCCTCCTCCGCCATGTTCCCGGCCCATATTTCCTTTAAAATTAGTTGAGCGTTCTCCCGATGTCGGCCGGAAAGAATCTGAACTGCCGCTAGCTTCTTCAAAATCGCTTGGCTGCTCTCCTGGTTTCATCCGGAAGGAATCAGAATCTGAATGTTTAAAGGCCAAATCCCCTCTTTCCTCCATCATGCCTTTACCACCTTCTGGCATCTCTTGTGATCCTATTCCTAAGATGGTACCGGAGCTAGATAGACGATTAACAAATCCTGTATCACTCATCTCATATAGACCAAACAATAAAATAAGGACTGTTACACCTTTCATTGCATAGCCAATCCATACTTTCTTCGGCTCGTACTTCCACATTTTTTTCCATACATTTACGACCCATTGCCAATGTAACCCTACATGAATACCTACTAGTGCTAATACTAAAAACGAAATAGAAATATGGGTCATCTGGAACCATCTTTCATTGGATACATTAATATTTGGAAAAACCACTCTAGAAATGAGCACTCCGCTGATGATAATGAAAGACATCAAAACTAATAATAATAAGTTTAATAGGTAATTACCCCGTGTTTTCCATGGCAATTTCTTATCGAAAAACTTTAAGGTTACTTTCTTTACCCATTGAAGGTTAAGAAAGATATGTGTAAAGTATGCTGCGGCAAAACCGAGCCCCGCTATTTCATGGAACGTTAATCCTCCTAGTACTTGCTTATTAAAAAACAATACAAATAATAATGCCATAATCAAATCAAGGGCAAATTTGACATGATTCTTTTTCTTCATTCGGATTCCTCCTCCAATTACTTATCGGCATCAGCTACCGTACCAAGAGAAACTTAATTTTTTCTTAATCAAGCCATCAACAAGGTAACTTCGTGCCAATCACATCCGCCGTAAAACGATAGGATAATGATTAGAGTTTAATAGAGGTTGGTGAAAACTTGGTGAAAGTGAAAATTCCTTATAAAAAATTTTATAAGGAATGACCTAATCCAATTCAACTAGCTCTTTCTCATTAGCAAGCCAGGTTAATTAGGTGAATAGCATTCTAACTAAAAAGAGAATATAAACATAACTGCCCCCTTGTATTTTGAGGCACAAATTTATTTGTACGAAATAAAAAAGGAGCGATTAGTATGAGCGAAACCTCTAAATCTGTCTCTACTAAATCCCCCTCCCTCATAAAACAAGCCTTAACCGTTAATAGGAAACCGTTCCCATGGGTAAAGGCCTTTTGTGCAGGATTAGCAGCATCCCTTCCCGTTATTATCGGATTATTATTTGGAAATTTAGAATATGGGTTGTTAGCTGGAATGGGGGGCTTTACTTATCTATACGTATTTAATATCCCCTATGCACAAAGAGCTAAAAAGCTATTTTTTGTTGTACTTGGTATAACTTTGTCCTCTGCACTAGGAACTCTGGCTGCTCCTTACCCATTTGCAACAGCCATTTTAATGGGAGTTATTGGAGCAACAGCTATTTTTATTTTTGGAGCTTTAAGAATTATCGGCCCCTCTGCCATCTTTTTCGTTTTAGTTTTTGCTATGACAACCGGTATGCCCGTTAATCCAGAGCTTGCTCCGTTACGTGCTGGTCTTGTTTTTCTAGGCGGAACCCTATCATTGGTGATTGCCATGATAGGGTGGTTCTTTGACCCCCATGGGCCGGAAACAAGTGTAGTAAAAAGAGTATATGCAGAACTGGCAGCACTTCTCGATTCAGTTGGTACAGATACATTTAATGAGGCGGGACATCGGGTTATGTCCGTTTTGAAGGAAGCAGAAGAAACACTTGTAGCAGGGTATATTCCTTGGAAAAATACTGACCTATTTAATCGATTGTATATATTAAATGGTCATGCAAATACGATGTTTTTGTACATACTTGAAAATTTTTCAGAAAATAATTTCAAAATACCATCAGAATTAGGAGAAACTGTTCGCGAAATTGCCAATTCGCTAGATCAGAAGAAAAATAAGAGGAAAGGGGTTTTCAAGAAAATTCTTCAGCCTGAAGAATTGGATGAAAAGGTCGCCCGATTATTCACAAAAATATTTGATGCGGATGCTACCCTCAATGAGCCGACATCTAAGATTAATCAAGTCATTCGCATGTACAAACCGTCACTCAAGACCATTTTTTTCGGTGCCTTTGATAAAAACTCTATTGTTTTTATTACCGCTGTACGGTTCGGCGTTGTCACCATTATCGCCGCTCTTATAGCTTATCAATTTGGATTTACCCGATCCTATTGGGTACCGTTATCCTGTGTAGCTGTTATGTCAGGTTCTACGATTGTCGCTACCTATCATCGTGCAATTCAAAGAGGAATCGGAACAATTCTAGGTATTCTAATTGCAAGTTTGATTCTTGCAACTCACCCTGCTGGATTCGTTATCGCTTTATTGATTCTGCTGTTAACATTTATTACAGAACTATTTATTGTAAAAAATTATGGCCTTGCCGCACTATTCTTTACACCAAATGCTTTACTGATGGCTGAAAGTACGAGTCAAAGCAGCTTTAGCTTTTCCTATTTTGCCTCAGCCAGATTAATTGATATTCTAATCGGAAGCGTGATTGGGCTTATTGGAGTATTATTGATAGGCAGACGTTCTGCTTCTAGTCGCCTCCCCCATTTAATAACGAAAACAATCCGGAGCCAGGCGCAATTTTTATTCATCCTTTTCTCAGACCAAGGAAATGGTTTTAATGCTAGACAAAGTAGGGAACAAATGAAAATGCGAACAAATTTAATTACCTTAAAAACGTTATACAGTACAGCTGCAGGAGAAATTCCAGTCAATAAAAAGGCATTGGAATATTATTGGCCAGTCATATTCTCCATCGAGCAATTAGGATATTTACTAGAAAATGGTTCGAGAATGGACAAGCGTCCTATTCTTGCGGATGAAACACTAGCTCAATTTCTTTATGTTTTTGAAACGATGGCTAATGCTACTGATCGACAACAGGCACCATTTATAAAAAAGGTGCCTGAAATAGAAGGGTTTCCAAGCATACAACAGGAGATCATAACCTTGCAAAAATCGCTTCAAATCAATGAAAAAGTTCCCATATAAAATGAGCAGAACCAAGTGTGTTTATTAAAAGTCAATAAAATAATTATGAAACTCTATAATTAAACTATTTATTATAATGTCGCACATTATATAGGGCGCAAAGGAAAAGGATAGATGAACAGAGATTAAACCTACTTGCATCTATCCTTTTTGTACAACATATGACCTCATTTACTACTACAACATCAAATTCTTCACCATAATATACCACAAAAAATAATCATTTGTTTCTTCAACAAACGCGCCCTTTAATGGAATACATCTATGGAGAACCTAACCAGCAATTCCCTTGGCTAGCAATAGGAAAAATACAAAAACCATGACTCCTCCATTTAATAATACACCCAATATTCCTGATAACCATTTTTTGATAGTACCGAAAATACAATACCTAATAACGAAAGTGTCCCTAGAATTATAATAGCCATCGTCAAATCCGCATTAGGTCCTCTTATAATTAAAAATGAAATAACGCTTGCAATAACCATTAGAAAAGAAAAAAAAACCAACTTATTCATCTCAATTCCCCTATATCAAATTACCATAAAATCACACTAAATGGCCCTTTAAATAATAAAGACGCGTTTCTAAATAAACGCACTCGATACTTTAAGTACACACTTTCACAATCTTCGATACATAATAGGAAAAATGGGAATTAATCCTTTTTGCATTATGGATTAATTATTTCAACTTTACAAACTGGAATTTGACATCCTACTTTGTTGTAATATTACGATATATAATCAGATTAATTGCATTTAATATGATGGTAACGATAAGAAGAACTGTTGCGGCGAACACCACAGCATACATTGTGTCCATAAGAGCACCCCAATCCTCAATCTTTACGAGATGATAGTTATAGAAGATCTGGAAACATAGCGAAATAGCACAAGCACTGATGCTCATAACGGAAAGAACTACCCAATTCTTATGGTCATGCTTTTTAGATCGCATGAGATTAACAACTGGAAGTATCCAAGCAATTAGTCCAAGCACAAGACTTACAAGATTAAGTAAACCAAACATGTTTAATTCCCCCCTTTAAATTTTTTATTTCTTCATTCTTGCTCAGCAATTCTGCTTCGTTAATTTAATCACAATCCCTTCCTAATTTTAGCATAAATGACAAACCACGTTATTCAATAATCTGGCCCTAAAATGAAAATTAGCGCTGTTCCTTGTTTCAGGAAAGCTCCCTATTCTTGAAAAAACAATATTATGTGTGAGAAGATTTATAGGTAGCAGATAATTTTTGAGTATTCTTAACAGAATTAAAAAAGTAGGGGATAAAATGAAGAATTACGATATTATATTTTTTGATATAGATGACACACTTTTTGATTTTACTAAATCGGAGCAAGAAGCTTTTAATAAAGTCTTTGAGAAATATAATTTATTTAATAACTTAAAGCTATATGAAAAGAGTTACCAAGAAATTAGTAAAGTGTTGTGGAGAGATTTAGAAAATGGAAAAATGAGCCTTGTTGAACTAGGTTCAGAGAGGTTTAGGAGATTATTTTTAGAACATGAACTTGAAATTGACGCAGTTTTATTCAATCAAGATTATTTAGGATTTCTTGGAGAACAAACGCACCTCGTCCAAGGAGCTGAAAAAGTCATTAGCGAGCTCTCGCATAAACGCTTAGCAATTATTACGAACGGTTACACTGATGTACAAACGTCAAGAACTAATAATTCCCCGTTAAAAGATACATTTGAACATATTATTATCTCTGAATCCACTGGTTTCCAAAAACCACAAACAGGAATTTTTGATTATGCTTTTGATAAGCTACAGATTACAGATAAATCCAAAGTATTAATGGTAGGCGATTCGTTGACTTCTGATATTCAAAGTGGAATTAACTATGGCATTGATACTTGTTGGTTCAATCCTAAGCACAAGGAAAATAATACATCTTTAAAACCTACTTACGAAATAAATAAATTAGAAAGCCTGTTAAAGATTATAAAATAAGTGCATTTCGTCTTTGACATAAGCAATACAAAAAAGAAAAAGACAGCTAATAAAAAAGTTAGCTGTCTTTTTTTATTAAACTTACTACTCTTTCTTCACAAGCTCTTCTAAAGATTAACATAGATACATATCCATTCTTCTTAAAAGGTGTTGTTCAACGATCTGGTCCTAAACATGAAGAAAGAGCACAATTCTTACTGCAGAATTGCGCCCTTTAATTGAATAACTAAAATCTGACCTCACTCATAATATCTACTTAATTCTTCAATTAATGCCCCTGTCAGCCAAGTATCACACCGCCTTTATTGTGTTATCATTTACAATTTAGGAGTGATAGATACTTTTTTATTCACACTACAACTAGCATGCTTTATTAGACCCACATGCACATTCTTTAACTTTTGCTGTTATTTGGTACCGCCTGTAAGATGCGCATCAAACATATCAATGATTTCTAGGAACCTATCAGCTTCTCGGAAAACATGATCTGCTAATAGGGGATGAATAATGCTCTTTATTTTACATTGCTCAATTAAATCACGGGCTGTTTTTTTGAAGTCCCTAAGGGATGCGACCGACACTCGATTTTGATCAAGGAATTGATCTAAAAGAGGAACTGTTTGAGATTGTGGCCTCATAGATTCTAAATCCCTTGCTTGATACAGCAATTGATCAAAATCATTGCTGAAATTCTGTGCTAAATCAACTAGTTTTCTTTCTGAAGGATCAAGGAGATGACCAATAAATTTAGCATGGTCTGCCATAATCCTTAAGAAAAAGACATTCTCTTTAATAATAGCATCTGGAAGCGCTTGTAATTTTCCTTCATTTAATTCAATTAATCGTTTTCTAAAATAATTAGCTTCCCTACTTGTATGGTCAACTAATAGTGGGAAATTATTTGCCCCCGGCAATTTGCATGTGAGAATTAGTCCTAATACTTTCCGTTTAAATAAGAAAATATTAGTTGCAGCTTGTTGTACCTCTGAATTAAATCTTCTTATTTGTTCGGGGTCTGTTTGATTATTAAAGGAATGTGCAGTTTGTTCGATGTATTCAAATAATTGATAAAATTGATTAGCCTCTTGAATTAGTTGAGTATCTTCTGCTCTAAAACCCAATCGAAGAAATAAAGAATGTTCTTTCATGATCCTAGCCCAAAAACGGATTTCATTTAAAGAGCGCTCAACAAACAATCCAGATGTAACACCAGTATCAGCATGCAAAGATGTATCATCCCCGTTCATTCTATAACCTCCCTAAAATACCCTTCTGCTCTATTCATATTTACATAGTCATTTGAATATGCGTTAAGGCAAGTCTTATTTACAGATTAGCAGGATAAGAAGAACCACTTTTAGGAATTAAAAAATCCTATATATCAATAAATCAGGAGGATAATGGAGTAAAAGGTGTAAAAAGTATAAAAGCAAGGAATTACGGTAATAACGTTGTAGTTGATCTAGTCATTCTAGTTAATTCAAATTTAGATATACGAAGCGCACATGACATAGCAACTTCGGTGAAAAATAAATTAATTAAAGAACATAATGTTTATGAATTTCCTATCCACGTAAAACCGAATTAAAAATATAACAACAGAAAAAGCTCTACTCCTTATTAAAGAAAGCTACCTAATAATTAAAGCCTTAGATCTTACTAAGAATATTTTATAAGACCACATAAAGTAATCTCACTTTATGATTCCTGAATAAAATAAAATTTTTAGGGAATTACAAAGATTAGAGTTTCTATTTTATGGAGGTTGATTAAATGGCAGACTTAGGATTACTCCTTATACGTCTAATGATTGGATTTATATTTCTTTTTTATGGTTGTCAAAAACTTTTCGGCTGGTTTGGAGGTCATGGCATTAAAGGGACTGGAGGATGGTTTGAATCAATCGGGATAAAGCCAGGGGTAATTATAGCAACGTTTAGTGGGATTGCTGAGCTATTGGCTGCTATTTTGTTTATACTGGGAATATTTCTTCCTATAGGTGCACTCCTTATTGTTTTAGTAATGTTAGGAGCTATTGTTAAAGTTCATGGTCCAAAAGGTTTTTCCGTTACAGCTGGAGGATTCGAGTATAACCTATTTTTAATTGTAGTCTCGGTGGGTTTAGCTTTGATTGGACCAGGAGACTATTCTTTAGGTGGATATTAAAAATGGAAAAATACTAACAAAATGACGCTTTTAGATAGTTAATTGGTACCTGTTTATTAAGCAGGTACTTTTATATTTTAAGAAATCTTATTCCACTAACGCACCCGTTCGTATTATAAGGTCAGCCAGAGAAATCTGGTTGACTATTTTTTATTCAATTTATAGATTGATAGTAGCCGGGGTAGAACGGACGCACCCGTGGGACTAGATCCCGACAACTAAACTGTTCGC
>NZ_JBHHJV010000033.1:0-28820 GCF_042136355.1 Peribacillus sp. Hz7 | reverse complement strand
TCTGGTAATGATGGCGAAGAGGTCACACCCGTTCCCATTCCGAACACGGAAGTTAAGCTCTTCAGCGCCGATGGTAGTTGGGGGTTTCCCCCTGTGAGAGTAGGACGTTGCCAGGCAAAAAAATAGCTCTGAGTAGGGGCTATTTTTTTTGCCTAATTTTAAGATAGGGCCTCTTAGTCAAGCGGCTAAGACACCGCCCTTTCACAACGGTAACACGGGTTCGAATCCTCTAAGGTGCGTATAGATAATCCCGTTAAGAGGTCATTTTTTTATCTCAAGGACTCGATAGAGTATATAATCTTTAGCTATCAAACTTAAAAAGATAAATGAATTTGATAAGATTAAAAAAGTCCTTACTCGAGTAAGGACTTTTTTAATCTTAGACTCTGTTAAAGAACAATGTTGATTTTCTTATTGAACTAACAGAATAGTACAATAAGAATGATTGGCTCTATCACTGCTGTGAT
The DNA here is from genome assembly GCF_042136355.1 of Peribacillus sp. Hz7. Taxonomy (NCBI): domain Bacteria; kingdom Bacillati; phylum Bacillota; class Bacilli; order Caryophanales; family Bacillaceae; genus Peribacillus; species Peribacillus sp. Hz7. The sequence continues at coordinate 28,353 of NZ_JBHHJV010000033.1, read as the reverse complement.
CTTATTCAACTACTGTGTAACTACCATGTTCCATAGCAATTACATATTCAGGCTTTGGCGGTTTGCCACCGTGCTCTTTAATTTTCTTTTTATGTCCTGCAATATGCTCCGGGCTCTTTTCCCATGCTTTCCAAGCCTCTTCTGATTCCCAGCGAACAATCATCAGTACTTCTTCTTCACCACGACGAACATTTTTCACTAATAACTCCCTGCCAATAAAGCCTTCTCGCTGTTCAATTAACGATGGTCCTTGATCTGGCTTCTTCTTAAAACGTTCAATAATTTTATCAGCATTTCCTTCTGTAACTGTCCATTTACGAATTTGTACGAACATTTTTATTCCTCCATTTAAATAAGGCTATCATTCTATCTTATTTTAAAGTTACTGTGAAAAAAGTAAAATAATAAGAACTTCTATATAAAAATGCTTTACACTCCCCCCATCGGGTAGGCTTTCGTCAGCCAGAGCGTTACTTCCTCATTCGCTTCCTCGATATAACCCTTCCGTTTTAAAAATCTAAAATTGCCTGACCTTTAATGGAGTAACTAGAGGTGTTTTTAAACGTCTTTCTTTTCAAGAAAATTTCCATATTAAAATCCTCTTTTTTAGTGTTATTCCTGTATAATAAATCTAGTTGTTAACTTTTTTAGGAGAATTCAATGAATTTTATTTATATTAATCACAACATATTAGATAATCTCTTTTATATCTTAGTAAGTATTTTGATTTATTTCACTTTATTTGATCATGGCAAAAGGTTAAATCAGTATCGCAAGGCCCTTATTACTGCATGCATGAGCTTTTCTATTATATTATCTATGAAGTTTCCCATTTATATAGATGAATATTGTGTTCATGATTTCCGGCAAATCCCTTTTATAATAGGGACACTTTATGGTGGTTGGCCTGTAGGGGCTGCTCTGTTAGTCATATTATTAACTAGTAGGTTTGTTATGTATGGTTTCAATCTCCTTACGGTAATTGTTTATATCGTTATCTTTATTGTTACGGCTCTATTTTCTGCAAAATTTAATACTTTTAATAGAAAAAATAAGCTAAATAGCTCCGTATTATTAATTTTGTTCCTAGGAATCCTAACCAGCTTTATTTCACTCGTTATGTCTGATTCTTTTCAAATAACGGAGGCGTATGTATTTTACTTTATTATCCTTCCTCCTTTCACTATGGTTTTAGCTGTATATATCATAGAAATTTTAAAAGATGCCATTTTAATTCGAACACAAATGGTGAGGCTTGAAAAGATGGAGGTAGTTAGTCAGCTTGCAGCTAGTATTTCACATGAAGTTCGAAATCCTTTAACAGTTGTGAAGGGATTTGTTCAACTGCTAAAGGCACCTGATCTCTCTCAAGAAGTAAGAGAACAATATATAAAGCATGTTGTTAGAGAACTTGATCGTGCAGAATCAATTATTAGTGAATACTTAGCATTTGCAAAACCCACAATGGAAAAAGTGGATAATATTTCAGTCAACCGTGAACTAGGATATGTAATTGAAATGCTCAAACCATTAGCTAGCATGAATTTAGTTCATATAGCAGAACAATTAACTCCTAGCATGACCCGCGGGAATGTTCAACATTTCAAGCAATGCTTCCTAAACCTAATTAAAAATAGTATAGAGGCTATGCCAAACGGCGGGGAGCTTAGTATTGTTTCCTATGTAAAAAATTTCGACATAATTATTGAAATCAGTGACAGTGGAGTAGGAATGAACAAAGAACAAATAAACCGTTTTGGTGAGCCTTATTACAGTTCCAAAGAAAAAGGAACAGGGTTAGGATCAATGGTAGCTGTTAAGACCATCCAAGCGATGAATGGTACACTCAATATAAATAGTGTTCCGAATAAGGGAACAACTATTACAGTAACACTTCCCGTTTATTATGAAGATGATGCTAACAAATGAGCAATAAAAGAACCCACCATGCCGCTTAACAAGAAAAGAAGAAAGGTTGTTTTCTTTTTATTCTAAAACATATTTTATTAAAAAAATAGGCGAGAATACCCCTTCCTCAAGGAATGTGAAGGGTGATAGCCCAATGAGTAGGGAGAGGATAAATCGCCTTCTGATTGGGATGGCTTACTTGCCATCTCGATTATCCGACTGTTGTTTGAATCATAAGAAAATGACGATGATAGGAGTACCATCCCTTTTGTCCTTTTGATTAGTGACTATTTCATAAAACAAGAACATGTGTTTGAACCCTTGGGTTTATATATGGAATAATAAGGTAAATGGTGAAGGAGGTGCTCAACCATGTTCATCCACAAAGCCTTTAAATTTCGCTTATACCCTAATCAGAAACAAATAGAACTCATCCATAAGACGATCGGTTGTTCAAGATTTGTCTTTAATCTCTTTCTTGGTAAACAGAAAGAAAAAGACGCTTACTGGTCTATCACAGAAGAAATGAAGCAGAATGGTCAACTTTCCTCAAATAATTGGAAAGGGGACTATTTGAATAAATATGAAACCATCAAAGAACTTCCAGAATTAAAGAAACAGTATTCTTTTTTGAAAGAAGTGGATAGTATCGCTTTGCAAAAATCAGTTGAAAACTTAGCCGATGCTTATAGTCGATATTACAAAAAACAGAATAAGCTACCACGTTTTAAATCCAAAAAGAATCCTGTTCAGTCTTACGTTACGAAGCATACGAATGGAAATATCGCTGTTATAGACGACCAGATCAAGTTGCCAAAGCTAGGTCTTGTTCGTTTTGCCAAAAGTCGTGAAGTACACGGTCGTATTTTGAGTGCCACGATTAGACGGAATCCATCGGGGAAATATTTTGTTTCTCTAACGACCGAAGTAGAAGGAACAGAATTACCAAAAACAAATTCGGCTGTTGGCATCGATGTCGGCCTAAAAGATTTTGCGATTCTGTCAGATGGAACCATCTATTCAAACCTAAAGTTTTTCCGTTCTCTGGAGGAAAAATTGGTGAAAGCACAACGGATTTTATCGAGAAGACAAGAAAGAGCGCTTCAACAAAAGAAACCACTAGATGAAGCAAAAAATTATCAAAAACAACGAAAAAAAGTGGCGCGTATTCACGAAAAAATCGTGAACGCACGAACAGACTACCTTCAAAAAATATCTACCGAAATCATCAAAAACCACGATGTGATCGGAATAGAAGATTTAAAGGTAGCGAATATGAGGAAGAATCACCATCTGGCAAAAGCGATCAGTGAAGCATCTTGGTCACAATTCCGTACCATGCTGGAATATAAAGCGGAATGGTATGGGAAAACCGTCATCGCTGTCCATCCTACACGTACCTCACAGCGTTGTCATGCTTGCGGCCATACAGAAAAAGCCAATCGTCTATCGCAAGCTGAATTTGTGTGTCAAAAATGCGGTCACACAGACAACGCGGATGTGAACGCATCTAAAAATATAAAAGAATTAGCGTTAGCTGTCTAACTAGATTCTTTTTTTGCAGGAGACTTTCTAGGTTAGTCGTTTGTACTGCTAACTGTCGGTGCGACAGGGATCGCCTACTCCATTAAGGTTCGATAGAATCTTGTACGTAGGAATCCCCCTCCTCAACGAAACGTAGTGAAGTAGGTGGGGGTAGTTCAAGACATTATTTAGATTGTATTTGTTATGTTGGATACATGAATATTAGGTTTCTTGTCTTTCCAAGGTGTTGCTTTTTCTAATTGCGAAGCTAATTGTAGTAAAGTAGCTTCATCAGCAAATCTTCCAGTAAATTGCATGCCGATAGGTAGTCCATTCTTACTTGTTTTTAATGGAAGGGAAATCGAAGGCTGACCAGTAGCGTTAAATAAATTAGTAAATGGTGCATAGGTGAAAATTTGTTCAGTCCATTGTTTAGCATCAATGTTTGGATTATTTGCATTTAAAACCCCTATTTCAGCAGGTAATGTAGCAATGGTTGGAGATAATAATACATCATAATCAGTAAAGAAGTGACCTACAGTTCTTGAAACCGTAGCATTGGTTTCAATTGCTTCCAACAAATCTGATGCTTTCATTTCTTTGCCGTATAAGTAACACTGCCAGATTGCTGCTTCAATATTTTTTTCAGTTGGTATTTTTCCTGTAAGTTTCGCTGCACCCTCAATCATTTTATAAATATTCGCTGTCCAAATATTTAAAGTAGCTAAACCAAATTGCTCTGCATTATATCGTGGTGTATCTTCCACAACTATATGTCCCAAATCTCTACATAGTTGCACTGTTTCATGCAATGCTTGTATACATTCCTCATCTACAGCAACTTCAGTAGCAGGTCTTCCAGTCCAAGCAATTTTTAATGGTTTTATAGGCTTTTCTATTAATCGTTTATATTCTTCAGCTGGTGCTTCAGGCCATCCATAGCAACCGATATCTGGACCACTTACTGCATCAAGTAGATGAGCAGTGTCTCTTACGGTTTTTGTTAAAGCAAATTCAATAGCAATTCCGTTAAGTGGCTCACTATTGAAAGGTCCAGCAGGGATTCTTCCCCTTGTTGGTTTTAATCCTATGAGACCACTACAAGAGGCTGGAATTCGAATAGATCCACCACCATCATTCGCATGAGCTACTGGAACAATTCCAGCTGCAATAGAAGCTGCTGATCCACCACTGGACCCACCAGGGCTATGATTTAGATTCCATGGATTACGTGTAGGGCCATATAATACAGCTTCTGTTGCTGCATTATAACCAAATTCAGGAGTAGTTGTTGTTCCAACTGTAACAAAACCAGCTTTTCTAAACCTCGCCATTAATTCACTATCAACTGGGAATACAGCATTTTCCGCCAATCTACTCCCCATACTCGTTTGCACATCTTTAGCATGCAACACAAGTTCCTTAATTAAAAATGGCACACCGGTAAAAGAACCTTCTGGCAAACCACTTTCAATTTCATTGATCGCTTGTTCTTCAAGAATGGATACGACCGCATTCAAATCTGGATTGAGTTCATTAATTGCTTTAATAGAAAGTTGGACGAGCTCTTTAGGCGTTACCTGCTTATTTTTAACAAGATCCGCAAGACCTAACCCATCATAACTTGCAAATTCTAATAAATTCATAAATCCATCCCCCCTCATTTACATACATTCTACTTTATATAAAATATTTTCCTATTACCCAAAAGGATAAATTTACCATAATTTAGAATATTGATTTATACCTAGTAAAAAGGAGAAATGGAATGCAACTAACAAAAATGGAATATAACAATGTTCTTTGTGCAGTAGAAGAATTAGCAGGCAAACAGCTCAACACAGATATAAATAAATACCGTACAGAAGTTCTTCATATTCTAAACAATGTTTTAGGTTATAATCATTCATTATTTTGGTTTATTAACGAAAATCAAAAGTTAATAGAACCCATTTTATTAAATATAGAAGAGCAATCACTTCAAGAATATCATCAGTATTTTTATAAAAAAGATTTTCTTCATCCAAGTAATTTAAAAAAGAAAAAAAGAGTTCAAAAGCTAAATGATGTGATTTTATTTTCAGAGTATTTACAATCGGAGTATTATAACGAATTTATGAAAAAAAACAGATTCATAGACGAAATGGCACTATACTTGGAATATAATGAGGAATTGGTTGGTGTGATAGGTTTAGTACGAAACAGAGAAGAAAAACAATTCACTATTTCAGACTATATAAAACTTAATTATCTTGCAAAACAAATTGAAAGCGGATTTAATTTACAGCGCGTTATGAAATCCATAGAAAAAGAAAGTGTACTGTTAACAATGCGAGAACAAGAAATAGTGAATCATCTTCAAAAAGGAGAAAAGAACAAAGAAATAGCACAAAAACTTTATGTTAGTGAAAACACAATAAAAAAACACCTACAAAACTTATATCGAAAATTCGATGCAAACAACCGAACTGAGTTGTTGTATAAGTTAAATAATATGTAAAAGTGAACTTCTATCGTGGAAAACCGTAACAATTGTAGATGGTCTTACCGATTGTACTTCTTGGGGTGCAGACACATGCCCATCAAGCTAAAGAAACACAAGAATTACAATGGTTTCTATCTCCCATAGTCCTATAAGATATTGCCAAACAAGTTGGTTTTGTGCGGCAATCAAGTAAATATCAAGCAGACCAACTCATTGCTCTTTGCATTTGGCTCAGCCAAGAATTGCTCGTACATCCCTTACGCAACTGTGTAGTCGGTTAGAGGATTCTACGAAGAATCCCTCGAAACAAGAAAAGAAGAAACCAATTTTTCTTCGTTAGAAGAAAGGTTGGTTTCTTCCTTACTTCAATAAGGATTATCTATCCAAAATAATAAGACCGTTCCTTTTTAACCATGAAACGGTCAATCTGACTTTCAATCATTAGTTGCCACTCTCGTCACGGCTTTCTCCATGGTGATGATTATGATGGTCCTCTAAATTTAACTTCGCTGAAACTCCTGCGTGATCGGATGGCCAAAGCCCTGTTTTTGTTCGGTCTCCCTGCGATTCTCCAACTAATTCTGCTTCAATTGGTTCCCAGCCGTTTTTAAATAAAATATAGTCGATTCTTCGATTCAACAAAGAAACTGCATTCAATAGATCAGGATTCTGTACAGCGGTAAACCCTGGTCCTTCACCCACTCTATTCCATGTATCTTGAAAGCCAGCATTAATAAACAAATTATAAGTAGAGCTATTAGGAATGGCGTTCAAATCTCCCGTAATGACCACGGGTAAATTTGTGTTTGCAGGTCCTTGAATAATTTCAGTTGCTTGGGCATTCCGTATGGCTTCAGAGCCTGGCTCCAAATGTGTATTGATCATCCTGAAAACTTGTCTATCTATCTTAACATCTATAGAAGACCATCCTCTAAGGATTGTAAAAAGTTGTCCTCCTACAGGTATTATTAGATTTGTTTGGAAATTAGCTTCTTGGCGTCTAATTACCTTCAAATCTTTATCTTTACGAATCAATATGGCATCCCTGTCCAAAAATCGAACTAAATTTCCATTATTGTCAGGAAGTTGTGTCGAAAAATTTGAGTTTTGAGCTGCTACTTCGTAGTTCAATCCCTTTTCCTCTAACGCTTCTAATAATATTTCTATAAAGTCATAGGTGACGGTTCTGAAAGTTGGAATAATTAGTTCTACCCGCACGGCTTCTTGCAAACCGATAAAATCAGGTTTTTCCGAAGCGATAGCTTCAGCAATTGCCTTGGCACGAACAGGAAAATTCGTCGCAAGAAATTGCCTAAAGATTTGTGTTACCGCAGCAGGGATTTGCTCTGGGGAAGCAGCAAGCAATGGTGCAATATTAAAACCTTGATAAATATTCCATGTTAAGAACGAAATCTTAAGATTACTCTTGGAATTCATTTCCACTTCACTCCAATCAATAAATCTATTAATAATAGATGAAATTAATAGAGAATGGAAACGGCAGTTACACTACTTTAATCAATTACTTTAGTACATTTCTTCATAGTCTATCTTTTATATAAATATCCAAATTAACCACCAAGTATTATTCAAGAATATGGCCCGATTGTTGAATAGAATGACTCACATTGTTTTAAATGATTTTATTGTAAGTTAAATAACTTTGTTGTTAGTATACAGAAGACTTCAGCGAAGATCCCCTCAAAAGAAGAAAAGAAGAAACCAACTTTTCTTGTTTAGAAGAAAGGTTGGTTTCTTCCTTGCTTTTACTTCCATGCAGGGGATGCTTCACCGTCTTTTCACAACCCCCTAGAATATCAAAGAATTTCTTCTTCTAATCCAATCCATTGTCCTATTCCCCTATATGATTTAACAATGACTCTGTCAATTCTTTTCTTATTTGTGTAATATGTTTTTCCATTAGTTGCGCTGCTTGATCTGCATCGCCTGTGGCGATTGCTAAATAAATCTCTTTGTGCTCATTAATCGTATCTTGGTTGCGTTCCTGATTAGCCAATCTTTGTCTTCGAGTAGCTCGGATTGTATCTTGCATATGTCCACTTAGGGTTTTAATTAATTGTAAAAATATTGAATTGTGTGAAGCGTAAACAATACTAATATGAAAGTTTAGGTCAGCTTGAAGTCCTAATTCCACATCATTTTTAGCATGATCCATCATTTCTAGTGCCTCACGAATTCGATTTAAGTCTTCAGAAGTGGCTCTTTGTGAAGCTAAAGAAGCACATTCTACTTCAAGCATACGGCGAAGCTCCAACATTTCATAGATTAGTTTTTTTTCAGCGTTCATGATTGTGGAGGAAATTTCTTCTACTGCGAGATTTTCTGATGTTTTGATAAAGCTCCCGCTTCCTTGTTTAATTTCAATTATCCCTTTAATTTCAAGTTTCCGTAGTGCCTCTCTAACCGACGTTCGACTTACATTAAAACGGCTGGCTAAATCTCTCTCTGTCGGCAGTTTATCTCCAGGCTTTAATTTCCCATTCAAAAAGTATTCATTTATTTGATCAACAATTACTTGATAGGCTTTTTTCTTTGGCTGTGTCATCCCCCGCGTCACTCCTCTAAAATAACTGTAGTATAAATGGCTTAATCATACAAAAATCTATCCTTTTAATCAATATCAGAAAAATTTGAATTGTTGATTTTTTTACTTTTTGTTACAATTGAAAAATGTTGGACCAATTTCAAATACCTGTAAATTGGTCCGACCATTTATAATGCGGCAATAATAAGAGTAATAAGGGGAGAATGAAATGATAGTAACAAATGAAGAATTGGTTTTGGCTCTACGGAGTGTGCTTTCAGAAAGTCAAGTAACAGTAAATCAAACGATATTAGAGCAGCATAGCAAAGATGAGTCGTATCACGCTCCTAGTCTACCGGATATAGTTGTATTTCCGGAAACGACGGAAGAAGTGAGTAAAGTAGTAAAAATAGCGGGTCAATACAAAGTACCTGTTGTACCATTTGGAAGAGGTTCGAGCTTAGAGGGGCATGTTATTCCTTATGACAACGGCATTACCATCGATTTTTCTCTCATGAATAAAATATTAGAGATCAGGGAAAATGACTTTCTCGTAAGAGTCCAACCGGGTGTAACGCGTTCTGAGTTAAACAAAGAGTTGAAAAAATACGGATTGTTTTTCTCAGTAGATCCGGGAGCAGATGCATCACTTGGCGGTATGGCAGCAACCAATGCTAGTGGAACAACATCTGTTAAATATGGGGTCATGCGAGACCAAGTTCGTGATTTAGAGGTTGTTTTAGCAGATGGAACTGTAATAAATACTGGGAATTTAGCGGAAAAGTCTTCATCTGGCTATCATTTAAACGGTCTATTTGTCGGTTCTGAGGGCACCCTCGGCTGTTTTACAGAATTAACACTTCGGGTCTATGGTATTCCTGAACATATTATGGCTGCTAGAGCTTCCTTCCCAACAGTTAAAGATGCTGTAGCTGCGGTCGTTAGTATTTTACAAGCAGGCATTCCAATTGCAAGGGTTGAACTTGTAGATCAACTTTCTATGAAACAAGTGAACTTGTATAGTGAAACAGCCTACAAGGAACAACCAACCTTATTTTTAGAGTTTCATGGCAATGAAGCTGGATTAAAGCAAGATGTTGAATTTATGAAACAGATTGTAGCAGAGCACAATTGTGAAGGCATTGACTTTGAGACAGATAATGCCGCTAGAAATCAGTTATGGGATGCTCGCCATAATATAGCTTACGCTTATATCCATGGAAACCCAGGGAAAAAGCTGATGGTAACTGATGTTTGCTTACCAATTTCGGAGTTAGCTGGGGCGATTGAGCATGCGAGAGAGTCGCTGAATACGTTAGCGTTGCCTGGAGGCATAGTAGGCCATGTTGGTGATGGTAATTTCCATGTTCTTCTGATGATTGATATGGACAATGCTGATGACATAAAAAGAACAAATGAATTTAATGAAATGATTGTGATGTATGCGCTAGAACGTGGGGGAACCTGTACAGGAGAGCATGGTGTCGGAGTGGGCAAACAGAAATATCAAGAGAAAGAGCATGGAAAAGCGTTGCTTGTGATGGAAAAAATTAAACAAGCACTCGACCCTGATACTCTTTTCAATCCAAATAAACTTATAAAAGTGAAAAGATAAGGGGGACATTGTATGAAAGTTTTAGAAGCCATAAGTACGATAGCTGGAAAATATTTTGCTGTATGGGTTATCTGTATTGCCGTTATTGCCTTTATAGCTCCGACTCCCTTTTTAGTATTTGGTGGATATATTACTATTTTACTAGGCATTGTTATGTTTGGTATGGGGCTGACGTTGAAAGCGGTTGATTTTAAACTAATCTTAACGAACCCAATTCCAGTCATTATTGGGGTTTGTGCTCAATTTATTATCATGCCGCTTTCAGCCTACTTGATTGCCTATATCATGAACTTGCCGGCGGAATTGGCTGCAGGGCTTGTCCTTCTCGGTTGTGTACCAGGGGGGACTGCTTCAAATGTCATGGTGTATCTTGCTAAAGGAAATGTACCTTTATCAATCACAATGACGTCTTTTTCGACGCTATTGGCACCGATTGCAACACCATCATTATTACTTTTACTTGCAGGTAAATGGATGCCTGTAGATCCGAAGGCTATGTTTCTTTCAATCATTCAAGTAATTATTCTTCCAATCATCTTGGGTATTTTTATTAGAAAATTTCTTCCGAGAGTTGTTGAAAAAAGTATTACTGTTATCCCTTTAATATCAGTTGTGGCAATCATTATAATTGTATCTGCTGTTGTCGCGGGGAATGCACATAGCCTCGCTACAGCTGGATTCCTTGTATTTATAGCTGTAATGCTTCACAATGCGTTTGGACTGCTGCTTGGTTATTTTACAGCTCTTGCATTAGGGCTTGATGAAAGTAATCGAAGAGCTATTGCTATTGAAGTCGGCATGCAAAACTCAGGTTTAGGAGTAGCATTAGCCACTGCACACTTTGGACCATTAGCTGCTTTACCTAGTGTTCTTGGTGCTGTTTGGCATAATATTTCCGGTCCGATTATTGCCACTTATTGGTCGAAAAAGCCTGCGGATAAAATACAACCGGTAAATGCTCAGCTGGATAAAAGCGAAGGCAAGGCAAATATTTAGTAAGGAGTATTTTGTATAAATTCATATACAACTATTTAGTTAAAATTATTGTTGTACAATCTTCCATTATAGGGCACTTAAATAGAGTAAGATAAATATTTATGGACTGAACAGTTTTATCGTTCAGTCCATTTTTATTTCGTTAGGATTTATCCTATTGATAATTAACTTTGGTATGAATGTATGGGGTTTTATCGATCAAACAGTTTTAAGCTTCATAGTTCTAGCTGTATAGTTCTTGTAGTAAGAGAGTAACTTCAATTATAAAATTTATTAAATGAGGTAAGGGGCAACGAAGCCTTGTTTAACACATACTAAAATGAAAATTAATATAGTGATAGAAAAAATTGGAGTTGATTGCTTGAGCAATGTCAATCCAGAAAAACTTTTTGTGGGATACGTGGATGGTGTTACCGCTACAGAGCCTGTTTTTCCAAGACGTTACACACTAACTCACTCTGATTTAACGGGCGATCTATTTTTAACAATTGGAACTCATTATGCCTGGGATAAAATCAATCCTCTGAGAGATGAAGTATTAAGTGAATGGAAATCAAATGGTAGTTCCTTATATTATTGTGTTTATGTATATATCGATCAAGGACAATATAACCAAAGTGTATCAGCCAAACGTAATGAAATATTTAGACGTGAATTACCCCTTGCGTTAACAGCTATTCGATATGGCGATAGGTTTTTATTCGACGCATACCCTAATCTAGATCAAGCTCCAATCATTATTAACTTTATATCCGCCTATCCTCAGTTTGCTAGACAAGAAAGCTGGGGGGACTTCCACGGTATTTCCGTTTAAAAAATTATCTATAAGTTATTTGGTGCCTTATCTGAGAGGTTACACGTTTTTAACGGGGACTCCTCTCAGGTTTGAAAATAAAGCTAAGAAAAGTTCTCAAGTAACGCATGAAAAAACCGACCCAATAAGGTCGGCTTTTTATGTTTACCAGACTCCTCCACCGCAGAAACTTGCTCCAACGATGATTAAGAGGATAAACAACACAACTATAAAGGCGAAACCTCCGCTACCACAAGCAAATCCAGACATACAATCACTCCTTATTTGTGTTAAGGAGGTACTTAGATGGGTTACTTCATGTTATGTCAGAGATGAGTGAGTGACACACTTTTTTACACATTAAAAAAAGTCGATCCTAAAATCGACTTTTCATGTATCTTATTAAAGTAAAATACCAATTTGTTAACAACCGCACCCGTGATGGAATCCGTGGTGATGATGATGGAATCCATGATGGTGGTGGAAAGGATAGCCACCATATCCATGATAACCGCCATAGCCCATGCCATAGCTAGGATACCCTCCAAATCCCATCCCATAACCAGGATAACCTCCATATCCCATACCGTAACCTGGATACATTCCGTACCCCATGCCAAAGAATTGTCTATCCATTTTTCGTCTCCCCCTCACATTGTTTCAAAAGTAGTGTATGTGTCCATATTTAAAAAGGGATAGACGTTTGTCTAGTATACGTATTTTCTGGGCTTTTATTTTGCCTGCGGTTTTCGTAAACTTAACAAAATAAAAAAAAGACAGTTGGCTTAGGGAGGCACTGAAAAAATTACGCTTTTTCTCTATTCTTTTTTACTCCTTTTCCTTCAAGATGGTCATGATTTGTTGAGATTGACAGTGACAGTGAATATGGCCATCGCTCCTTGCCTCACATGAGCCCTGGGATGCCGGATCAAAAGGAAACGGAAGAGCCAGCAGGAGGTCGTAATAGCAGAGGACAAACGCGGTCTCTGCTATTATCTATAACCACGTCTATGTTATTATTGACGTTTATATCAACATCGACGTCGATATCGATGTTGATATCTATATTTACATATACATTTCTGACAGGATCATTATCAATTTATGATAAATCTACCGTTCCTCCATTTGTTGAAAGAGCATCTGCCAGTGTTTAAGCAGATGCTCGTATTTTCACCATTCTTCATTTTTTCTTTGGATCATGATTATTATTTCTTTAAGAAAGAGGCAGCCTCACTTCAACCGTTGTGCCCTGATTTTCTTTACTTTTGAATGTGATAGAGCCTTTATGTTGATTGATAATCCTGAAGCATAACATTAAGCCCAATCCCGTTCCCTTCTCTTTGTTGCTGAAAAAAGGTTCTCCTAATTTTCTGAGACGTTCTTCATTAATCCCAACTCCATTATCAATGATGCTTATTAATACATTTGGTCCCTCTTTAATGGTTTGGATATTCATAGAACCCCCGTTAGGCATGGCTTCAATACTATTTTTAATGAGATTAATAAACACTTGTTTTAGTTGGTTTGGATCGCATATAATAGGTGGAATATTTGGTTCAATCTGTTGATATATTTGCACATTTTGTAAATGGGCCTCTGGTTCCAGCAGTGTTGTAACATCTTTTAGTACTTTCTTTGGATCACTCTTCTTTAATTGAATCTCTTGTGGTTTAGCTAGGTTAAGAAACTCTTTAATAATCTCCTCAACACGATTAAATTCATCCAAAATAACCTCAAAGAATTCCTGTTTGATGATTCCTTGCTGTATTAGCTGAATAAGTCCTTTTATAGAGGTAAGAGGGTTTCTTACTTCATGGGCGAAACCTGCCGCGAGTTCCCCTACTACGGTTAATTTCTCTGACTTTGATAGCCGTTCTTCTGCATGTCTTTTTTCTGTGATATCTCTTCCTACCACAATCATGTGCTCCATTTTACCGTTTTCCCCAATAACAGGCGTACCTACACACTCAATTAATATCCAATTCCCATTAGCGTGTAAGAAGCGAAATTCTACCTGGGCAGGAGACTTCCTTTTAATAATCTCGTCAAATTTCATTCTTACAAGCGCAGCGTCTTCTGGATGGATTTTATCCAGGATTTTATTTCCTGCAAATTCTTCTTGTGGAAAACCAAGTACGGTTTCGTGTGATGGGGATGCATACCAAATTTGTCCGTCCCTATTGAACAAACAAATTAAGTCGGTCATGTTTTCTGCAATAAGACGATATTTGTATTCACTTTTTTGTAAAGCTTCCTCGGCTTTTTTGCGTGCTGTTATATCAACAAATGAACTAATGACCTCTACCACTTCTCCCCCTCGTTTAATAGGGCGCAAACTAGCAAGATAATGAATGCCATTCATCATGCCCTCATACGTAACAAGGTCTTCTCCTTCCCATGCTCTCTGGTAATAGTGTATCCTTTTTGCTGCGAGCTCAATAGGCAGAAAATCATGCAAAGCTTTTCCGACCACTTGAAAGGGGATTAATCCTATTCGGTACAATAATTCTCCATCACACAGTGTATGAATAAATTGATTATTGATTTTTTTAAACTTCAAAATCATTCCCTGCTGTAAACGAACGGTATCTTGTAGTTCTTTTTTTGCTATTTGTAATAGTTCTTCTTCCCATATTTGCTCGTTCATATCTTGAGAAATTCCATATTCTTTTATGGGTTGTTGGACTTGTTGGAGTATGTTCTCTAGTTCATGTGCAGGCAGTGGCTGACTAAAGAGGTATCCTTGTCCTTCATCACATAGATGCTGCTGTAGAAATACAAGCTGTTCCTTCGTTTCAATTCCTTCTGCTACCACATTTAAGTTCAAGTTATGGGCCATCGCAATGATGGTTTTTACAATCGTTTCATCGTTTGGGTTGTTATAAAGTTCTTGGACAAAGGATTGGTCAATTTTTAATGTATCGACAGGGAATTGTTTTAAATAGTTTAAAGAACTGAATCCCATTCCAAAGTCGTCAATACTGATATGAACACCCAGACTCTTAAGCTGCTGCAAGGTTGAAATGGTATGTTCAATGCCCGTGGCCATAGTTTCGGTAATTTCAAGTTCCAAATACTGAGGTTCAAGCCCTGTCTCTTTCAAAATAGTGGTAATTGTGTTAACGAGATTAGATTGAGCGAATTGCTTAGCTGATAAATTAATAGCCATCAACGGTGAGAACCCTTTTTCCTGCCATGCTTTATGTTGTTTGCATGCAGTATAGAGAGCCCATTCTCCGATAGAGATAATTAATCCAGTTTCTTCGGCAATAGGAATAAAAGTTGCCGGTGATATCACTCCCCACTTCGGGTGATTCCAACGAATTAAAGCCTCTACGCCAACAATGTTACCCGTTCTCAGATTAAGTTTTGGTTGATAATGTAACAGCAGCTCATCACGTTCTATCGCTTTATACAGATCGACTTCGATTTGCAATGGCTTGAATTCATGCTCATTTGAAAAGTAAAACTTATAATTGTTTTTACCTGCTTTTTTTGCTTGATACATGGCAAAATCCGCATGTTTAATCAATGTCTCGACGGTATTTCCGTCCTCAGGAAATAGACTAATCCCTATGCTCGAAGACGTGAACATATCATAGCTTTTTATCTTATACGGATCAGCAAGAACATCAAGAATTCGTTGGCCAACCTTTGAAGCAACTGTTCTGTCGGCATCTGCTAAAACAATGATAAATTCATCCCCGCTTTGGTGGAAAATGAGGTCGTTGCCATATACAGATGACTTCAAACGTTTCGTCACTTCTTTCAATAGAAGATCACCCATGTTATGTCCAAATGTATCGTTGATGACTTTAAAACGGTCAAGATCAATCATTAATATAGCTAGGCTTTGTTTCCTTTCAGCAGCAGCGGTTAACTCATTTGAAAGACGTGAATATAACATATTTCGGTTAGGTAAACCGGTTAAATAATCATGGAAGGCCATGTATTCATTTTGTTTTTCTGTTGCTACTTGTTTCGTTATGTCTTGTGATATACCGTATGCACCATCAAATTGTCCGTTTACTATAATAGGGACAATGGAGGTGTTTAAATAAATGAGAGAACCATTTTTGTGATAAGCTGTAGTTCTAAAATTTTGAGGAGTCCCTTTTTTTACTAAATCGAACCGTTTTTTTACCTGTTCTTTTTCTTCAGGTTTGACCATGTCCAGAAGACGCATCTTTAAAATCTCTTCTGTGCTGTAGCCAGACATTTGTTCGAGAATATGGTTACAGTCGGTAAAATACCCGTTTACATCTAATGAGTAGACACTATTTGCATTAAACTCAATGAGTGATTCATATCGTTGTTTGTTATCTTTTAGTTGATTGTAGAGTTTCTTCTTCTCCGTAATATCTTTCCCGATTACCATAACAGCTGGTTTTCCGTTAAACGGTATCCTCACCGAATTACAATCTACATCTATTACTCTATCATCTAACCTTTTTAGTTTATATTCACAAAAAGGAAGAGTTTCTCCCCTTAATAGCCTTTTTAGGCGATCTTGCAATCTATCTATGTCTTCAGGCACCATGATTTTTTGAATTTTTTTACCCAAAAGCTCATTCTCATGATTTACCCCCAGCATCTTTAGTGCCTCCGGGTTCGCGTAGACAAATCTTTCTTCCTGATGCACAAAAATAGCGTGGGGTGACAGCTCAATCAGATGGCGATACCGTTCCTCGCTTTCCGCTAAATGTATCGTTGTCATTTTCCGGTCGGTAATATCAAAAACGATTCCTGTAATTAAAATGACCTTTCCTTGATCATTTTTCGTAATATGGGTGTTCTCTTGGATCCACCTCATAGCTCCATCGGAACGAATAATTCTATATTCAATATCAGACGGTCTGCCCGATAATAACGTTTTTATGTGATTTTGAACTATATCCATGTCTTCTGGAAAAACAAAATCTTTCCATAACTCAGAATTGTTTTCAAAATCCTCTTGTGTATACCCATATAGTTTGGCATTCTCACTTGAAACCCAAAGAGAACCTTCCTCTAAATCCCTGTACCAAATGGATGCACTTACGCTATCAATTATTTTTTTTGTGAATTCTATATCTTTATGATTTCTTAATAGGTTGGCAATATAATTGATATTCATTTACATTCTCCATTTATTGTTATTCATTAAATTGTCAATATAAAAAAGCCATCTTCTAAGAGAAGCAGCCTTTTACAAATTTAGACCCGTAGCTTTGCGTCCGTATTTTTCAATAAGTTTGCTCTTGTCATTATAATATTGTTAGGATATGGGAACAACAGGAGATTTTTAATTTTCTGTCTTCTTGTATGATTTATTCTGTTTCAGATCTAGTGCTGTCCTTTAACTAGACTCAAATCTTTTAAAATTAGCTTTATCCTATCATAGTTCAACACTTGGATCCCCGGTTTTTCTACAAACTGACCCCTACGTTTTGTTGAAAAGTGATACTTTTAAAAACGTCAGTCTTTTGCTAAGGTTATCAGTAAATTCAAAAAAGTAAGGAAGATTTATGACTATGCAAAAAACACAATCAAGATCGCGCACACAAACTTTTGATTTGATTCTAACAGCCATGTTAATTGCACTCGTATTCGTGGCTACATTCTTTTTAAACATCCGATTACCGATTGCGGCAAATGGCGGTTTGGTTCATCTTGGAACAGCTATGCTGTTTATCGCTTCCATCTTGTTTGGTCCTAAAAAAGGAGCTATGGCTGGTGCTATTGGGATGGGGTTATTCGACTTAGTTTCTGGTTGGACATTGTGGGCGCCTTTTACCTTTGTGGTTCGGGGCTTACAAGGATATATAGTTGGAAAAATTGCTTGGTCAAATGGCCGCAATGGTACAAGTGTTGCTTTTAATCTACTAGGTACTATCCTGTCAGTTCCTGTGATGTTAGCAGGTTATTACGTTTGTGAAGGGGTTCTATACGGTAGTTGGATTGCACCATTGGCCTCTATTCCAGGAAACCTAACTCAGATTGTTGTCGGAATTTGTATAGCGATTCCGGTTGGTGTTGTTCTGAAAAAGGTTCCTGTTTTTAAATCGTAAGCACTTATTCAACATTTAAAAAAATAAGCGTATTCGAGATTGTTCTCGAATACGCTTATTTATTTGCTAAAAAGTTAAATCGACTTTTCCCAAAAGATAATTCTTGCAAGCTTTTTGGGGGACGAGTGCTTGTATCTTTAGTTCTTTTGGTAGATCAAAGGATGCGCGTGCTCTTTTTATATTGTTTTCTTCTGCGATTATTTCTATATCATCGTTTATGTCTATGTCATTATAGATGTTTATATCTACATCGACGTCGATATCGATGTTTACGTTTCAGTAATCTTCTTCTCCATGATGATTAAGTAAAGTTCGAATTTCAAACAATCATTAGAGAAGGCTATTGGAATGGAATATAAAAGAGTAGATTACATTTACTCGCCCCTTCATTTATGGAATCATTTTTAGCAAAATACGTTGATGTTTACGTCAATATCGACATCTACATAGATATTTACATCGATGTTTTTGACGATGTTGTTATCGTTGGTTACATGACTTTCATCTTTACTAATAGGGCAGTTAGTGGAACAAGGACGTGTATGAATATGATATATTTTATACATAATACGCTTATTTTTAAGAACTTTAAAACTGGAAAGGAGTAGAGTTTTGTCTCTTTTTATAAACAGGTTTATAACTGCTATATTATCTACCATTACGTTTAGTTTCCTTTATTCTTGTTTTACATATAACTCTTTCTATGAAAATTTCTTTTTCGGACTTATTTATTTATCAGTGATATATATATTTATTGGTATACCGATCTCTCTAATCATAGATACATATATAGTTAAGAATTATAAAGGAAGATTTTTTGTTTATTCATTATTCGGTGTACTTGTAGGTAGTGCGGTGTCTTTTCTGCTTTTTTTAGATGGGTTCCCATGGTTTTTAATCCCATACTCTATGATACTGGGGTTTATTGCATCCAATGTTTTTTTGCATATCAATATTATTCTACGTGGTAAAAATCCCTTCAGATTTTCCTGAATTATGAACGCATTACTTAAAGGTCAAGTTTTTATGGGGTGAAACTTTCTTGGCGTTGTCAATCCGCATTTTCCTTACTCTACCCCGCCGTTTATGGAATCATTTTTAGTAAACTACGTTGATGTTTATATCAGCATCGACATCTACGTA
Organism: Peribacillus sp. Hz7; assembly: GCF_042136355.1. NCBI lineage: Bacteria > Bacillati > Bacillota > Bacilli > Caryophanales > Bacillaceae > Peribacillus > Peribacillus sp. Hz7. The sequence continues at coordinate 9,291 of NZ_JBHHJV010000033.1, read as the reverse complement.
GACATTTACATCGATGTTTTTGTCGTCGGTTACATGACTTTCATCTGTGTGAAGTTGCATAGATTTTATAGTCGTTGTTTTCTCTTCCATATCAATTCACTTTTATTCTTGGTTCTGTTAAAGAACAATGTTGATTTTCTTGTTGAACGAACGGACAGGTTAATTGAACAAGGATGTTATTTGAACGTTAGAAACAAAAGATGCTAAATAGAAAAAACCGTTCACTTTTCTGAACGGAGAGAATCAAATTATGTGTTAGGAAATTAATTTAAATTCCTGTCTTTATGCCAAAACCTACTAAAATTAAGCCGGTTGATTTTTGGAATACTTTCTGGAATTTGGAGTTATTCAACCATTTTTTTGCGTAATCAATTACATAAACAAGGGTTAGAAACCACAATACAGCGAGTAAAGTAAGGATTGATGCTAGCACAATCAATTGCTGATTTACATTTTCGTTCAAATCGATAAATTGAGGCATGACAGTTATATAAACCAAAACAGTCTTTGGATTAAGAACATTACTAAGTAATGCTTGCATAAAGCACTCTTTATTATGCCGACTTGAAGAATTGGTAGGTACATTCGCTTGTGCTTGAATTTCCTCTAAAGAAAACGCACTTTTAGCAAAAAAACTTTTTATACCCAAATAAATTAAGTAAGCAGCTCCCAAATATTTGATTGTACTAAAAAGAATTACAGACTTTGCAATGACAACCGATAACCCAAGAATAGCAATAAGCGTCCAAAAAGAAAGTCCCGTTGCCATTCCGAGAACCGTATAACGTCCAGCTTTTGGACCATAGCTGAGCGTATTTTTCACTAGGAGCATAGTATCTACTCCTGGTATAACAACCATCATTGCAGCAATTGAAATGTATGTTAGTAAGCTATCCATGTTGTTTCTCCTTTCCTTTTCTAATAGTGACTACCAAAGTAACTACTTATGTGAGTATATCAGAATCATTTGGAAATAATCAACAGATTTTGATAAAATATTAGTTACTAAGGTAGCGACTAATATTATGTTGGAGGGCTTATGAAAGAAAACATTTTAGAAATATTAAAAAATCTAAATTTTACCGAATATGAAGCAAAAGCATATCTTACTTTGTTGGAAGAATCGCCATTAACCGGCTATGCAGTAGCAAAAAATTCCGGTGTACCACGTTCAAGAATTTATGAAGTTCTGGACAGTCTCGCCATGCGAGGAGATATTCTGGTTAGTCCTGGAAACACGCCACAATATACGCCTATTCCTGCAAAGGAGCTAATTAAAAGCCGCCGAATGAAGGCGGAAGAAAACTTTGAATTGGCAGAAAAATCATTAGAAGAGTTTGAACGTTCTGCAAATGACCGTGAAAATATCTGGAATATCACGGGACGCAATGAAATACTCGAAAAGATAAAAGCTTGTATATTATCTGCTAAAAAAAGAATTCTCTTAGAGGTTTGGAAAGAAGAATTCGAAGAATTGGAGTCTGAACTAAGACTGGCAGCAAAAAGAGGGGTTAATGTAACGATTATTGCTTATGGGGAAATCTTCTCTGATTTTGCAAATGTTTATCTCCATTATATGGGTCATGAAATTACAGCGGAGTATGGTGGACGATGGCTTGTTATTAGTGGAGATGATTCAGAAGTAGTAGCAGGTATTGTCTCGCTGGGTAAAGATAGCCGTGCAGCATGGACAAGGCATGTAGGTTTAGTAATGCCAATTACAGAAGTCATGATTCATGATTTGTATCTTATGGAAATTATGGAGAAACACAGAGAACTTTTAGAGGAAAGTTTTGGGGAGAATCTCGTGAATTTACGCCATAAATTTTCTATTCACCCAGATTTTAAAAAACATTATGTAAAATAAATTTGTACTATTTTCTGTTTTATACAACATAAGAAGAACAGCATTTCTTCATAGCAAATAGGCTGTTCTTCTTCAACCATACTACAGGAAATCGACTTTTTTTATGGGGTGAAACTTTCTTAGTGTTGTAAATCCGCGTTTTCCTGACTCTACTCCAGATAAAGCTATTGAAATGGAATATAAAAGAGCAGATTAAATTCACGCTCCCCCTCTCCGTTTATGGACTCATTTTTAGTAAACTGCGTTGATGGTTATATCAATATCGACATCTACATAGATATTTACATCGACGTTTTTGTCGATGTTGTTATCGTCGGTTGCATGACTTTCATCTGTGTGAAATCGCATAGATTGTATACTCGTTGTTTTCTTTTCCATATCAATTCACCTTTATTCGTTAGCATTGCTATCCTTATTTGTTACGGTGAGTTTGTACAACTTCATTACGAGGAAAGAAAAACACCGGCGTCTTCATCGATGTAGACGTCGGTGTTTGTTTTTACTCCTTCAGATATTCACTTGCATACTTCATGAGGGCTTCTGTGACAATTCTAGTTTTCTCACCTTTCTTGTTTGCAGCAAGAAGTTGTAGGGCCTCGAATGCTTCGTTTTCAACCCATACAGTGAGTTTTCTATGTCTATCTTCAAATCGAGTCTTTTTTTCCCTTGATGTCTGCTGTTTTACTTTTTGACGCAAAGCATTTAAGTCAAATTTAGTGACATCATTGTTTCTGTCTATGTTATCGTTGATGGTTACATCTTTATCGACGTTGACATCTCCATTTACATCGACGTTTTCGTCGTTGTTAACAGCTTGCTGATTCAGTAATCCTGCTTCAATAAAGGCTTCTGCAGGTGTTTTCTTTCCTTGAATTCGGGCTTTTAAGTTATTAGTTTTGGACACGTTCTAACAACTCCTTCATAAATGGTTTATATGGTTCGATAGCGTCTTTGAGTTCGCTGTTGTCTTCAAAACCATAAATCGCAAGTCTTTTTGTAGTCGCTTTTCTTTTAATAAGATTAGAGAATCTAAGATTCGGATATTCTTCATCAATAATTTCCATCATGGCCTTTGTGTCACTTGTTCGTGGATCAACGATTGAAAATAAAATCCCAGCTATTTCGACAGTTGAACCTAAATTATCTCTAGCAGCTTCACAGATTTCTATGAACTTTTGAATGGCGTAATAGCAGAATTGGCTTCCATCAAATAAAATAACGGCATAATCTGAACACGCTACAGCGTTAATCGTTTGATCACCAAGTGCTGGAGGTGTATCTAGAATAATATAATCATATTCCTCCATAATCGGAGAAAGGGCTTCTTTCAGGGCCAGATAGGGATTCCCCGAATAGTTTCCACTTCGTAAGTGAACGGAAAGCTGCGCTAGGAAATCGTTCGATGGAACAACGTGCAAGAAGTCTGTAACGGGTATTATGTATGGACGAACGTCTTTTTCAAGAATGGCTTCTAAAATAGTCTTTTCTTCAAAAACGTTGCAAATGTCTAGAACCCCTGTAAGCAACGAACTGATATTTCCTTGAGAATCCATGTCTACAACAAGAACTTTTTGAGATTTACTTAATAAATGTGCAACTACTCCTGCTGTGGTAGTTTTGCTGCATCCACCTTTTGAAATCCCAAACGTAATAATTTTGGCGGTCATTCTTCATCTCTCCTTTTCATTTCCCTGCAGCTCAGCCATCTTCATTTGTTTTTCTTCTACTTTTTCGCAAAAGTCGGAGACCACTTTTACAACAAATTGAGAGATAGTTAACCCTTCATGTGCAAGGGCCTGATCGAGCCTTTTTCGCAGGGTTCCGGTTACTTTTACATTGATATTCGCCGTTTTCTTTTCCATATCAATTCACCTTTATTCTCTAGGAACTTTATTTATAAGGTAACACAATAGCAATATATTCACTACATAAAAAACTTGATAAAAATCTACAGCATCCTATAATTTTCGCGATTAATTAAATACGTTAATAGATTTTGTTTTTTGAGCTGGATATACAGGCTTGAAGAAGAATAATAGAGAAGATTGTGAAGAAATGTACGTAAGCAGTATAGTTCAATAACTGCTATTTTACTTCAGCTGCAATCCGAGTAGATTGGATAGATGTCACGATAAATGTCTAAATTTTACGAATAGTATAGTTGGACAAACTATCAAAACATATTTAGTATTTTTATGTAAATGGTATATTACCTAAAAATGGAAAATAGGAGAGTGGCCATATTGATAAGAAAAACATCTTTATCAATTTTACTTGCGGTTAGCCTTTTCTTTGGGACAACGGCTGTATGGGCAGCGCCGAAAGCAAACCTGCAATCCGATCAAGCGTTTGACAACAAGATTGTCAAACGGATTAAAGTGGAAAATATTTATAATCATATTGCTGAGCTCTCAAAGAGTCCACGTGTGGCTGGAACAGAAGGTGAGAAAGCAGCGGTGGACTACATAAAGGACCAATTTGAGTCTTATGGATATAAAACGGAATTGCAAGCATTTGATATTTATAGTTACACAGAACCTAGTTTAATTGAATTAAGTGTCGATGGTATGACCTTCGAATCTGGCCCAAACGGCTTTACTTATGGGGTAAATGGGGAGGTAACTAATGAGCTGGTTTATGTTGGGTTAGGAGGACCAGATGATTTTAAGGAGAAAGATGTAGAAGGGAAGATTGCTCTAGTCCAACGTGGTAACTATAGCTTCGCAGAAAAAATCCTGAACGCTGAGGGGGCAGGAGCTTCTGCTGTCATTATTTATAATAATACGGATGGCGTAATTAATGGAACACTTGGTGAACCCAATGATCGTTATGTTCCATCTCTAGCCATCACTCAAGCTCAAGGGTTAGCTTTAAAGGAACGTCTGGATAAGGGCGAAACGGTAACTGCCAACTTGAAAGTAGAGGGAGCTAACACAAACAAGGCAACTTCTCATAATGTAGTAGCAACAAAAGAAGCGACTCAAAAATCAACGAATCAGTTGGTTCTTGTTGGTGCGCATCATGATTCTGTAGAGGGAGCGCCGGGAGCAAATGATGATGCTTCGGGGACAGCTACTGTGCTTGAGTTGGCACGTGTATTTGCTAATGCTCCAACCGATACCGATATTCGTTTTGTTACCTTTGGAGCTGAAGAAAACGGGTTATTGGGTTCGTATGAATTTGTAGAAAGAATGACCGAGGAGGACCATGAGCGCACAGTTGGAATGTTCCAAATGGATATGGTCGGAAGTAAGGATGCCGGACCATTAATTATGTACACGGCCGATGGTGAGAAAAATATTGTGACGGATCTAGGAGCATCAGCAGGAGCTCGTTTATCTGAGACGGGAGAAGCAACTCCTTATGGTTGGGAAGGGCGAAGTGATCACGTTCCATTTTCGGAAATAGGACTTCCTGCTGCATTGTTTATCCATGCGCCGGTAGAACCATGGTATCATTCGCCAAACGATACTTTAGACAAAATTAGTTTAGATAAGCTAAAGGAAGTATCTAATATTGTCGGTGCTGCTGTATATCAAGTTGCTCGCCCTGATACTCCAGCATTAGAAAAGGCTAAAGTTGCACCAAAAGAAGTCGATTACAATTTTGAAGAAAGAGAACTTGAATAATTGTATGAAGCCATTCTTTTACTAGCATTTCCCCATCCTATGATTTTATTTTACTGATTAATAGTCAATAAAAAGAGCCGCTTTCCTTTTTAGGGGCGGCTTAACATGGTTATTCGAATTTTATGGTCTTGATTAATGATGTATATAGAAATCAAAAAAACTAAAATCCTGTGTGAAGATAGCGAGAAATTGGGGGATTACATAACTATGGGGAATTTATCTAAACCAAAGGCGGCGATGGGCATTGCTTTCGTTATTCTTACATGGAGCTTCAGTTGGCCCATTAATAAAATTGGACTTGAATATATGCCGCCGATGTTATATGCAGGAATGCGTACATTAATTGGAGGAATTCTATTTGTCCTTTTCCTTCTTCCGCAATGGAGAAAAATTGAATGGAAGAAAAATGGGCCTATTTATTTGATTGCGGCCTTTTTCAATACAATTCTTTTCGTTGGAGTTCAACAAATTGGATTGCAGTATTTGCCATCAGGATTATTTTCAGTCATCGTCTTTATGCAACCTGTTCTTGTTGTACTGCTTTCCTGGATGTGGCTCAAAGAATCAATGTCGATTATAAAAGTAGTGGGGATAGTTATCGGCTTTCTTGGAGTTGTGGTCGTGAGCCTTGATGGAATATCCGGCACAATCTCCCCGATTGGTATCCTATTAGCATTAGTTACAGGAATTAGCTGGGCTACTGGCGTTGTCTATGTGAAAAAAACAAGTACACAGGTGCATGGCTTATGGGTGGTTGTCCTGCAAAATATACTTGGGGGACTTTTCTTAACCGGTGCTGGGATCGGTATGGAAGATGTATCAGCTATTAAATGGGGTCTTCCTGCTATTTTATGTGTACTATATGGAGGTGTTATAGCGTTAGGAGTAACGACTGCCGTTTATTTTAAGCTTATGAGTTCTGGTGAGTCTAGTAAAGTGGCATCGTTTACGTTCCTCGTACCACTTATTGCTGTAGGAATCGGGACACTATTCTTAGGTGAACCTTTTACCTTCTCTATTCTTGGAGGATTGGTTCTTATTTTACTTAGTATCTATTTGGTCAATCGTAAAAATTCTCAAAAAACAAAAAAACAAAGCAGCGAATCTTATCCTGCCGAAAATTACTAAGAAGGCATGGACGAATGAACAATTAAGATCCTATCTTGAGAGTAACGGAGTGGCACAATAAGCGATTGCTCAATAAGAGCAATCGCTTATTGTGTAAATGAGGTAATTCACTTCTTCCAATTTCTTGGGTTTAAATAACTTTTAAATTTTGCAGCTACTTCTTTTCCAACTAATAAAGCGCCTCCCCAAAACATTACTTCTGCAAATATGAGACCACCCGTAATGATTCCAGCCTTTAGTTTAGTTGAAAGGGGCGTAAAAGGAACGATTATAGGAATTAGCCAAGAGAGAAGAGAGATGATAATAAGACCAATTCCTATTTTATAAAAGATTGATTTTTTTTCTTTTTTTATTGCGCTTGCTTCTTTATCCAAATGAAATAACCTCCGTCTATCATGAAAATAGTTTGGCTTACTAAACTATAGGGGAGAGTTTGAAGGTTAACAAGGATTTATTGAGAGAAAGATTGTCAAAATGACCTTTCTTTAATGGTAGCTTAAACAGGCTATTGAACGACATCCTAATACTACACGTAAAGAATTAGCCGATTTATTTGGGGTGCATCGTTCACATTTATACCGTTTTTTAAAGCAATTATAAAGTGTCTCATGGTCCTCGCCCTTATATTATGGGCGATAGCCTGCTTGCCTCGCTTTTGGAAAGATGTAAAAGAAAATCTATTAAGGAATCATTACTTGCCCTTTGTTGGAGGGCACAGTCTCGGAGCGAGCAGCGGTAGGCAAGCGATAGTGCGGCAGGATCTGTAGTAATCATTAGCGAGTCATGTGCTCGTAAATTGAACAGCAACTTAACCCAATAAATCGGAATCGAAAGGTAAGGGGAAAATGAGTGCAAGTAGCAAACTACTAAGAATTGTAGCCAGTATTTTTCTTTTTAAAATAATTGCCGTTCACCTTACTATATTCTTTTGCGATAATCGACACCGTTAATAATAACTTAATTTAGGGGGGATTTCTGGCAACAAGCGAGTAGCTATAAAAAAATTTCTCTCAATTATAAAAATCTGACACAAGCTAGTTATGTAAGATTTTTCATTCGTTTTCGATCCTGTTCCGGCAGGGGTTTATCGGTCCTTTTTTCAACAGTCCTTTTTAAGAGAAATCTGACGTATTCGCTGTCTGATTTAGGAAGTGTCATATTTATGCAAACGGTCCAGCCTATTAAAAATAGAGAGAAAATCGAGGTGATTAAGAAGATTTTACGTGCATCCACGTTGAGAAATGAGCTTTTGTTTGTGCTAGGAATCAATAATGGACTACGAATCAGTGCCCTTAATAAAAAACATGCCGGTTAATAGAACGTTATTTAGAAACGGGGCGGCCAGCTGCACGCCATGATGAGCCGCCAGAAAGGAAACAGGAGATCGATTAGCCGGCATGACATCCTCGATGAAGCTGTTCTCTCTGTAGGGATTACGTAGGAGCAGATGGATGAGGTTGTTTTGAGGTTGGAGTTGTGAAAAAGAAGCTACCCAAAAGGCACAAAATGTGTTTTTTGAGTAGCTTCTTTTCTTTAATATAAAAAATAGAAGTTGTTAAGTGAGATGTTTGTGAGAAAGAACCCCATTGGCTGCAACCATGGAAGTGGTCGGGATTTAACCAAGCAAATGATGTTTTACTACTTCATACGCCTGACAAATATCTGCAAACATTTTACCGTCATTGTGATCCATCAAATCCGTAGCAATATCGTACAAGTCTAGTTTATTATCTGTAAAGATGTCTGACATAAGAGTAGCTTCTATTTGTTCAACGAAATATTCGATTTGAGCATTCATTATGGTCATCTCCAGTAATGTTATTTGTTGAGGCAATCATACATCCGTCTGTTGAAGTCATCAATAAAGAATCAATATCTGACACAAGTTGTTCAAAGCTTTTTGAAAATAATATGAACTGGTAATTAATTTCCTGTTCAAATTCATTGTTTTATCCTTATAGCACTGTTATTAAAGGCTGTTAGTATCAATGTAATCTTGTGTTGTCATAATCACGGTATATTAATTTTTATTACAGTAAGATAAAAGCTTTCTTTTATCTTGCTCTTTTTAGTAAGGATGTATACAGCAAGGTTCTTTAATTTAACCCCCTTTGTATTAGTTGAAAATATATCGTTTTTATTTTTGAAAAAGGTGTTGACTTATTTATATCAAAATAGTAATATTGTAATTCCCACTAAGGGAATCTGGTTGAATAGATGAATTCTTTATTGGTGGGTTTTAAGTAAGTGAATGAACATTAAAATTATTTTTAAAAAAGTGTTGACTTACTTATACTAAAATAGTAACATTATAAATCCACCGAACAAGTCTAGCGAAGTATACGCTGGTCTGTTGGTGAAATTATAATGAAATTAATGAACATGAAGGGTGCTTTCCATCATTCATGTGATAAAAAACTTCAAAAAAATTATTGACTAACATAAATAAATTATGTTATGATAATATTCCGTCGTTAAGACGTAGTTCTTTGAAAACTAAACAAAACAGAAACGCCAACGTTAATTTTTAAGTGAGCACACACGATAAAAAAGTGCAACATGAGCAAGTCAAATTCTATCGGAGAGTTTGATCCTGGCTCAGGACGAACGCTGGCGGCGTGCCTAATACATGCAAGTCGAGCGAATCAATGGGAGCTTGCTCCCTGA
>NZ_JBHHJV010000032.1:0-30903 GCF_042136355.1 Peribacillus sp. Hz7 | reverse complement strand
CCATTGATTCGCTCGACTTGCATGTATTAGGCACGCCGCCAGCGTTCGTCCTGAGCCAGGATCAAACTCTCCGATAGAATTTGACTTGCTCATGTTGCACTTTTTTATAGTGTGTGCTCACTTTAAAAATTAACGTTGGCGTTTCTGTTTTGTTTAGTTTTCAAAGAACTAATTTGTCTTGCTGACAAGAATTGATTATACGCTCCTATTTTTAATTCGTCAATTGTTTTTTGAAATATTTTTTCTCAAAATTAGCGAAAAGGAGACAAGGAGAAAATTATATAGTAGTAAGAGAACTGTGAAGGAGGAAGTATATATAGAAAAAATAATTTAGTAAAGCTAAAAAACACCAAAAGAGACGTTCAATTTAATCGTTTTTTATTAATCTTTCCATCGTTCCCCTTGTCAATACCAGTGGCATTATTAACTGTTTGTACAATTAAGTTTAACCCCCTCATCCATCGCATTCATTGAATCGAATGTTTGACTAAACTCTTCAAGTCTTTCTTGTTTTTTCATTTTGTTATTTTATTTCTCGTTTTAATGAATAAAAAACCAAGCAAATTTCGATAAAATCGATATTTGCTTGGTTTTAACCATTACGCTGATTGAGATATTGATTTTAATTTCGCTGAACCAACACCAATTAGGATAATACATACACAACTCGCTGCGATTAACGTTGCGTCTAGTAAAAGTGGTGAGCTCCAGTCACCTGTGCTATCTCGTAGCACCCCTGAAATTACTGGAGATAATAATGCCCCAATTTCCGCAATTAAATTCCATAAACCAAACGCTGAGCCACGGTGCTCTGCCGGTGCTAATTCAGAAATAAATGCATGTTGAATGGATTGTACTGCGAAAAAGATTGTACCTGAAACAAATAAAATGGACGACATAATAATTAAGTTCCCGTGACCACTCATAATATAAAATGCAAATGCAAATACCGAAAGTGCAAAGAATACGGTTAAAATAAATAAAATATTTCGGCGACCATTTTGTTTATGAGCTACTTTGTCTGAAATCCAACCTCCTAATGGAAAACCAAGCAAACCTGCAATCGCATTAAATGAAGCAACAAGTGCCGCTGTTGTTAATGTACTCCCTCCAAAATCACTTACAATTGATACAGACCAGAAACTATAAAACCATAAATGCCACATAATTGGAATTGCCGAGATGTATAAAAGCATTAAATTGCGATTTTTTAACACTGGACGAACTTCTGACTTTGTACGATAAATGTATGCAATGAAAACAAATGCTAATAAAGTGAAGATTCCTGCTATCGCCCCTTCACTTAACTGCACTTTATCAGTAATAACGTAAATCGTCATAATAATTACTAAAAATACAATAGAATAGGATCCTAAACTGATAATCGTCTTCTTCATACTAGCATTTTGTTTATTCATACTTTTGGGAATCACAGTTGACATAGCAAGACCAACAATAATCGTAGCAATCCCTAAAACAATGAACGGTGATTTCCAAGCGTCATTCCCCAAAAATGGAACGGCCCATTCAATTAAATAAACGGTTCCAACTAACCCTAAAGTTAGACCTACAGATAAACCACTCATTACGATTCCCATACCTAAACCGAGCTTTTTGGGTGGCGTTACCTGTACAATGAGCGAACGGTCGTTTGAATAGAAAGCTCCTTCTCCTAACCCCGTCAATACACGCAATGCAATAAAGACAAGCAAACCATGAAAGAATCCTGTTAACAGTGTCGTAATTCCTGCCCATAAAATACTCAAAATAACCATATTACGATAACCATATTTATCTCCGAAGTAACCACCTGGGAATTGCGTCAACATATAACCTGCAAAAAATAAGCTACCTAATAAACCACCTAATGCGTACGGGTTGGATGCACTTTCTAAAAAGGCAACATCATTGTTAATCATCCAGGTAACGGCAGGTCCTGTGATTGTCCTGTCAAAATACGCAACAATCCAACCTATAAAGAGCATCCCCCACACTCGCTTATACGGCTGTGTTATTCTTTCTTTCATACGCATTCCCTCCCCTGTGAATTGCTATTTTTCAGAATCACCATTTTATCAGCGTTATATGGCTGTACTCATTAAAGAGCTAATTGATGAACGAACTCACATCAGAAATATGCTAGTACAGCACATTTCTGATGCGACTTCATTTTTCGCCATCATTCCACCTGCAAACAACAACGTTGCCAAAATCCAGAATAAATTAGTACTTCGTTGATAATGCTGGTGGGCCAGAACGTGGGCCAAATGGACCTTCGTCTAACCATTTTCCTAATTTCGGAATATGCGGCGCTAAGAAAGCACTAATTTCTCGTTTTAGCTTAATCTCTTCATTTGTACCTTGAATATGTTCAAGAGCTAAGTTTGAACATTCACGATTATATAAACCTGCGCTTAGACGCTCATTCGCTGCTGCTTCAATGGCAGCTCGTGCTTCTTCAACCGTTTCAGCTTTTAATGCAGCTGCAATACCTTGTACACCTACTGTTGCATCTGGTACCCCTGAGTTTAATCCGCGTGCACCGAATGGAGCGAATAAATGGGCAGCTTCACCAGCTAAAATGACGCGACGATGTTCATCTGTGTAGCTTTCTGCAACTACTTGATAGAATGTATAGGTTGAAATCCATGTAATACGTTCAGCATATTTCGGATCCATTACTTTTGGAAGCCATTCGTGTACACCTTCTTCTGAACCGTAGTATGCACGATCATCTTCATCGAATAGTTGTAAGTCGATACGCCAACCACCTGCAAATGGTACATACATCACATTACGTCCACCAGCATCTGGATGTTGATAATGGAAAGTACGCTCCAGTGGCAGTGGATTTTCTTCATCTTCTTTTACATCCACTACGACAAATGCATCACTTGTACGCGGCCCTTCAAATTTGATACCGACAGACTTTCTTACTGCAGAATGTGCACCATCTGCCGCGACAACATATTTTGCTTCCCAAGTACCCTTTTCTGTTTCAATGGTAACGCCTTCATTTGAGGTGACTACGTCCTTCACTGATTCTCCCCATACAAACTCTACATCGGCAGCTTGACATGCTTTAAATAACGCTTTTTCAATTTCGTGTTGATGTAAACTTGCGAACGCTGGAATCGTATTTGGTGCCGCTGGCTCATAAATGCGTTTGTAGACCGGTTCGCCTCGATAGGACGTTTTCTTGACAGGCCAAACAATACCGATATCCGCTAATTCAAAACCTAAGCCTGAAGAAATACTTTCTAATAGTTTTAAAGTTTCTTTATGAAGATAAATCGCGCGACTGCCTGCACGTTCACGTCCTTCTGGCTCTGCTTCAATAATTGTTGCTCTAATACCTTGTTTATGTAGTGCAAGGGCAGCGGTCATACCAACTGGTCCTGCACCGATAACTAATACTTCACGTGTGTTTGTCATTTTACCTACTCCTTTAATCCTAGTTTATTTTTCACTTGTTCTGGAATCGTGACTGCTCTCGCACACCCTTCTGCTGTTGAAGCCCACGCCCGCACTTCATAGCCTTCCGCCACAAGTTGGCCTTCACAATAAAATTGATGTAATAATTTGAACACCTTTTCTTTTAATAACACGACCTCTGATTTCACAATCAGTTCTACATTGTATAGAACGGGTCGTTTAAAATCACAATGTGTTTCGATCAAAGGTAATGCAATATTCTCTTTAAATAAAGCATCCGTCGGGTGTCCAATCGCCGATAAAAATTCATGCGTTGCTTCATCCATCCATTTATAAAAATTCGGATAAAATACAATACCTGCAGCGTCCGTGTCTCCCCAATGTACTTTTACTTTGTACTCCATTTAATAATCTCCTTCTTATACAGTGACGCCAGCTGTACGATTGTCAATAACGCGACGAGCCTTCATGGTAAAACGCGGCAGGGAATTATCTTCCATCCACTCTACTTCTATTCGTAAGCCCACACGTTTGCGTAATAATTGTGCCAACATTGGCACTACTTCTTCTGGACCTTCAATTTGAACTTTAACTTGATTCATTTCAAGTTCTGTATAATAAATAATTCGGAATTCTTTAATTGAAGCGAATTCACGAACAATGGCTTCAATGGATGACGGATAAATATTCACACCACGAATGACCACCATATCATCTGTACGTCCTAACAAACCGCCTGGTAAAAATAAAAATGGAGTTCCACAAGCGCAAGCTTCTGGTTGATATACAACAGCATCGCCAGTACGATAGCGAATCATTGGATAACCGAAACGTCCAAGATTTGTTAACACGAGCTCCCCACGTTCACCGGGTGCCACATGTTCTAACGTATCTGGGTTAATGACCTCAGCGATAAATTGTGCTTCATTCACATGCAATCCTCTTTGTTCTTGGCAAGAATATCCGTATGCACCTATTTCAGTCATTCCAACGTGGTCAAATAGCTTAGCTCCCCATAAATTTTCAATTTGAGCACGTGTAGAAGGAACCGAGCCACCTGGTTCTCCAGCTGTAATGATTTTTCTGATTGTTGAGTCTTGAATATTTAATCCTAGCTTTTCAGCAACTTCTGCTAAATGAAGTGCATAGCTTGGTGTACAGAAAAGAACGGTTGCTTCGTTCTGAAGCATGCTGTTTAACCTTTCTTCCGACGACATGCTGCCACCTGGAATGGCCATGCTGCCAAGTTTCTGCACAGCTTCGTGTGCTGCCCAAAATCCGATAAACGGTCCAAATGAAAAGGCTAAATAGGCACGGTCTTTTTTCGTTACACCGGCAGATTTCAAAACTTCCACCCAACAATCTGACCACCAGTCCCAACTTTTCGCCGTATCGAGCACTTTTAATGGACGGCCGGTTGTTCCTGATGTTTGGTGATAGCGAATGTAGCTCCCTTCTGGATAAGAATGATTACGACCATATGGTGGGTACAATTTTTGATCTTCGGCTAATTCCCTTTTTGTCGTAAAAGGAAGACGGCTTAAATCCTTCACGGATGTAATAGGTAAATGAATGCCTTTATATTTTTCTTTATAAAACTCATTAAAGCCTGTAACAAAGACTAATAACTCATTTAACCTATGAAATTTATTGGTTTTGAAATCAACATCTGTCTCGTGAATGTGATAATTCATTAACCATACACCCCTCTGTTCATAATAATTTGTATAAGGTACAGAAAATTCTAAAAATACTAAAGTAATAATAAGAGGAATTTCGTTTTATGAAAAGGCTTTCATTCTGCTATATGGAACAAAAATAAAATTTTGTCAGTTTTGTGAAGATTATTTATAGTAAAAGTGGTATTTTATAAAAAAGTTTTGTTTTTTTTAAAAAAAGGGGGGTTCTGCTTGTCTCGCACAACGAACAGCTCATTAACCAATGCTCTTCGCATTTTAAAAAGCTTTTCCGGTGACCAACCAGAATTAACATTATCAGAAGTCGCAGAGCTTGTTAATGTTTCCAAAAGTACGGCCTGCCGACTCATTCAGACGTTAGAAAGCGAAGGCTTTATGCATCAAAATGTCCATTTCAATACATATAGTTTAGGATCTTCCATACTTGCCCTATCGAATACCCTAATCGAACCATTAGCTATTTTGAAGGAAACAACCAATTTTTTAAAACAATTAACACTCCAAACAGGTGAATCTTCACATATTGCTATTTTAGATAACACCAACATCATCTATTTAAAAAAGGAATCTAGCCAACATAGTGTTCAATTATTGTCACATATCGGTCGCCGGAACCCTGCGCATTGCACAGCATCTGGTCAAGCCATTTTAGCTTTTTTGAAACCGACAACGATTGAGGAACTCTTTGAAAACGGTTTAGCACAGACTACCGAGCATTCCATTACAAGCTTACCTCAATTACAACAAATATTAGGAACGATTCGACACCAAGGCTATGCCATTAGTAAAGGGGAATTTATTGAAAACATCGTGTCAGTCGGCGCCCCTATTTATAATAAACAAAATCAAGTCTTCGCTTCCATTAGCGTTGCTGGTCCGGAAAAACGAATGCTGCCAAACTTACAAAAAGTCGTGAACAACGTGCTCCTTACAAGTCACGACATTACGAAATACGTTCAAACTCATGAAAGGGATGTTGACATTGAAGCACTCATTAAATGACCAATATTTTGTGGCCTCTGTCAAAAACGCCATGCGTATTTTACGACTTTTCACACCGAAGCACAACGAAATCGGTATTACAGAAATGGCCGAAAAACTTCATTTAGCCAAAAGCACCGTGCATCGTTATGTGAAGGAACTCGTACAAGAAGGGTTTCTAGTCCAAAATACAACAAATAGTCATTATCGCCTAGGTTTATCGATTTTAGCATTAGGAGGTATCGTGCAATCACACAAAGAAATTTACACAGATGCAAAACCAATACTCATAAAACTTGCAAATCGTTTCCACTTATCTGCACATATTTGTGTGATGGAGCACAATCATGTCGTCTATTTACTACGCGAAATGGGCGATCGACCAGCGAAATTAATTACGAAAAGTGGTCGATACAACGACTTACACTGTACAGCAGAAGGCCTTGCTATTTTAGCCTTCAAAAGTCAAGCTATAATTGAAAATGTCATCACACAGCCTTTAAAAAAGTACACGGATTACACCATTACTGACCCAATGATATTGAAACAACAAATATTAAAAATCCGTTACGATCAATACGCTGTCACAAAGGATACATATGCTACTGGTTTTATCAGCATAGCTGCACCCATTCAAGACTATACCGGTGAAGTCGTTTCCTCCCTCGCCCTTATTGGTAAATCAAAAAATGTCGAAGAAAATCAGTACGATGAAATAATCAAAACACTACAGAAGAGCGCAAAAAAAATTTCAGAGCTGTTAGGCTACTATGACCATTAAAACCACCTGCCAAAATATAAAAAAAAATTGACCCTCACCTCATCAAAAGAGAGACTAAAGGACAATTTTAAAAAGTTATTCTCTTTATTCCATGATTTTTCAGCGTTTTATCTTAGAATCAAGTGAACTACTTAGTCTATGAGTAAATGGGCACTTTCCTTCAATTGGTTCAATATCATCTCCAATAAAATATTGCTTCCATTCTCGATGATTTGGGTCACCATAATGACTAATGTTTGGATGCTTCGGTAAGCGGTCCCATTTTTCAACACGTTCTCTTACTTTTTCTCGAGACATACTTCCCCCAATAGTGGTCCCTTCTAATCCTTCAAAAATCCGTCTTGGCTGAAAACCTAACACAAGACTATTCCCCAAATCCCTAGTCTTGCGCTGCTTATACGCAGGGGCATTCCCAAATACAAAAAACGGTTCTCCCGCAAAGGAAAAAGCCCATAAATGATGTTCTGGGTCTGTTGGATAATCCGCTGGCCAAGGCTTTGTGTCTTGCTCATGTAAATATTGAAGAACATTCCAAAAATACTGCCGATAATACGGAATCGATTTTTCCTCTTTCTCAGGCTCTATAAACAAAAACAACCCATGCCTTATAAGCGGTTTTGATTCATCAAACAAAGAAATAAACGCCTCGATTGTTTGTGGCAGATGAGACCAATCATTATGACTAATATAAGAATAACGAAGTTCACCCTTCAGCTCCGCCGACATCCCAAAATAGCAAGGAAACGATCGATCTGTCACAACCCTTTGAAAGTTAAGATATTCTCTCATAACCCATGCTGGCATCCCCGGATTCAGCATGTCCTCTTTCTGAAATAAATAGTTATCCTTCACTGTCATGAACTTCACCTCAATGCTATACATATAGCATTGAGGGACAAAATATGAATCACCCTCCCACAGAGTCATCCACTTTTTGAAGATTCATCTGCTCTTCAGCTGCTTTCTTCTGTAATTGTGTAGCTAGAATAAAAGCAGTAAATAAAAGCCCGCAGCAAAGAAGTAAAGCTGAAGGAATTCCTCCTATATGGTCAATCATCCAGCCGCCAAGACCCGGTCCAGCTAATTGCCCTACCGCAAAGAAAACCGTCGTATATCCTAGCGCAATCGGTGCATAAGAATGATGAATCTGCTCTGTGGAAAGTGCCTGAATAAGTGAAAGCATGCCCACAACCGTTACTCCCCAAAGGAATTGGCTTACAACAAACCCAATTTGTATAGGAAATAAAATCGGAATAAGCATCGAACCAGCCCCTAGGAAAAGGGTAATAAGTAGAGATTTCTTTCGCCCTATTCTATCTGAAATCGTTCCCCACAACGGCCCGCTAAAAATAGACATAATCCCACCAAAAGCCATGATTCTTCCAGCTGAATATCGATCAACATTAGACTCTAAAAAATAACTAAAAAGAAAGCTTTGTGGAATTAAATAAGCAAATCCAATCAATCCGTAAATAATGGCCACTAGCAAAACACCCTTATGCAAGTACACTTCCCGAAGAAGCGAATCATTGTGCTGCCCCTTTTTACGTAAAGGAATAGGCGGATCTCGAAGGATAGCCTGAGCCACAAGAACAACTACTAGAGAAAGTATTCCGTACAAAAGCCAAAGATACCGCCAGCCGCTTTCCGAAAACCATGTAGTAAAGAATGGAATAAGCGTACTCGAAATTAAAGTCCCTAATCCCAATCCACTAACGAGAAAACCAATCATCATTCCTCTTTGCTTCGGGAACCAACCAACAACAATATTTACAAGTGGTGTGTAGGTGAAAGCCGTACCAACTCCAATCATTGCCATTGCCACTAGACAAGAAATAAAACTCGTAACCCAAGACAAATACAACAAACCAATCGCCACAAGGAACGTCCCCCAAACAACTAAACGCTTCGAGCCCCATTTTGAAGCAAGGATACCCGCAAAAAGAACCATTCCTAAATATCCAATCGAAGTGGCTGTCCCTAACATACCTGCCTGTTCATACGTCAGTGATAAATTCTCCTTCATAAAAGGCATGAGAATCCCGAACGACATTCTTGCAAAACCTAGAGTACTAATTGTCACCATCATACTCGCAAAAGCATACCACCAAATCCGCTGTTCCTGACCCATCCCTTCACACTCCTGCTTTCATATTCTATTCATTGTTCATTTATTGAGCTTCCTTTAGTCATCATTTCGAACTCCAAAACAGGAAACGCTTACACTGTTATTTCTCTCCCGCCTAAATAATCTCCTTTCTTTTTGTCATTTTTTGTATTTTCATATCATTTTCAAAAGAGTCTAATCCTTTCTTCCTTAGTACTATTCAGACCAAGACAGGTATAAATCAAGTTGTTATAACTAATAGGAAGAACATAGAATAAATAGAAACATAATTCTTTTTTAGAGGAGGCGAGTTCCATGCCAACAATCGAGAGCGGGGTGAAGTATCTTTTACGCGGTTTGGTGTTTATCGTTTATTTTCCTATTCAACTTCTTTTTCGTTTAATCTATTTTCTCTGGTTTTACTTCATAATTAAGCCGCTTATTTGGATTTGGGAAAAAATCTTTTTACCTATCTTTCAATTAATCTCAGATTATTTGCTCTATCCTTTTTGGAAATACATGATTCGTCGCCCTATTCAGTGGGTATGGCGCCAAGTACTCTTCCCTATTATTAGAGAAGTTCTTTTGCCGCTTTGTCGCTTTTGTTGGAATTATCTTATTTATCCATTTGTATACTATGTCATTTACTATCCTTTATATTTTTTATGGAAGCATATACTTCTTTGGTTTTATACAGAAATCCTCCTTCCAGTCTTACGCTTCAGTGAAGTCATTATGAAGTGGGTGTGGCTTCATATTATTTATCGTCCTCTACACTTTCTATGGATGAAGTGTGTTTATCCACCAATTAAATGGCTGTATTCCGAGATTATAAGACCGACCATCCAGTGGTTTCGAAAGGTTTTCTCCTAAAATGATGCACACGGCTTAAGCCGTGTGCATCATTAATTACCGCCTTGTTTCAACACAGAAGTCACCGCTTTTTCAATCTCTTGATAACTTGTGCAGCGACAAATGTTAGAGGATAGCCATTGTTTAATCGTTTCCGAGTCAGGAGCAGGATGCTGTAACAATAAGGCCTGACAGTTCATAATAAAGCCCGGGGTGCAGTATCCGCACTGAAAGGCGAAATGCTCGATAAAAGCTTTTTGAATCGGTGAATGAATAAGGCCTTCAATTGTTAAAATATCCGTACCAACAGCCTCAATGGCTAAAACTAAACAAGACTTCATCGGTTTTTCATTCACCATCACCGTACAAGCACCACAATCTCCATTTAAACAACCTGGCTTCGCACCAGTTAAGCCTAATTTTTCACGTAAAACATGCAGTAACAGATCAGAAGCATAAATGTCAGCTTCGTACTTTTCTCCATTTACTTTCAATTCAATCGTCCATCGTTTCGGCTTTCGTTTACTCATGCACACCCCCGCTTTCAAAATGCTTCAAAAAATCTACTAATGTATTTTTCAAAACAAATAATCGATATTCTTCTGATCCTTCCATATCGTTTAAAATAGGCTTAGGTAAATAGTTGAAAGATTTTAGCACACGATCTTCATACGTCATCGTTGCATCATTAAGAACTTTCTCCATTTCATCTGAGCGAAATGGGAAAGCGCAAACACCACTAAAAGCAAACCGGAGAAAATTGTCTTTTTTCAAAGAAGCTACTGTTATAAGAGGGTAGCCCGTTTCCCATTGCTGCCTTTTCTTCACACTAAGAAAAGGAGCATCGATATACGCTTTCTCGGTAATAATTTGTACAAGAAACTCCCCTGGCTTCAAGGTTAACTCTCGATGAAACATTGTGCGTATCGGCACCCTTCTAACGCCCTTTCTCCCCCCAACTATGACGTCACTTTCCGCTAGGAGAAAAGGCAATATCGCTTCCCGATAAAAAATTTGGCCGCAAACATTCCCTCCAAGTGTGATTTTGTTTCTTGACGTATAATCCGCCACCTCACTTGCGGTTTGCTTTAATAATGGAAAATGGGGTTCTTCCTCCAATAAAGACAGCGGTAAAGCCGCCCCTGCTATTAGCTCATTCTTTTCAAATTCCCATCTCTTACACTCAGGAATTCCTTTTATATCAATGACCGCATCCGTATAAACGAGATTTAAGCGCCCTAGGGTAATGATTTCCGTACCACCTGAAAAATATTTTGGTTTTCTACCTTCAGAATCTAGACGATGATAAAGCTCTGCTGCCTCCTTAATCGATGTTGGTTTATAGTAGTCAAAATCGTAAGAAATCAATTCACCTCTCTCCCTTCACACTTTTCCAGATTAATTCAAGAAGCAATGGTAATTGATTTAAAGGCACTCCTGCCGCCAGAGATAAACTATTAGCAAGGGCTGCCGGCATCCCAATCAGTCCATGCTCACCAATACGTCCTAATGCACACCTCGCCTCCATAGCTGCATGATCAGATGGTCTAAATGAGAAACTTTCCTCAACGATAACCTCACTTTCCTTCCACCCCTTCTCTTTATCACCCTTTCTTATTTTCGAGCGGTTCGCAATATTCGTTCCAGGCACTGGATTAACTTCTCCTATTTTTATATACTGTCCTAGCTGTTCATGCAGAAGCGTTGCGTCTGAATTTAGAGCCTCGGTAGGTGACTGAATAACAGGAAGAGCCTCATATGTAATCTCAATTAAGTTTGCCGCAAATCTAGCGTGTTTCAGTGTATCTGCCACAACAAAAGCTACTACCTCTCCATGATAGCGGACTCTGTCATGGGCAATCGGATAACGGTCTCGAATTTCTTCACCTGTTAACGGTAAATTCCCTCCCGTAATAACAGCACGTACTCCCGGAGCTTTTTTTGCCTTTGATACCTTTATTTTCTTTATTAATGCATGCCCATATGGACTTATTACTTTTTGTACATGCAATGGATTAGCCTGTTGTAGATCACTTGTGTATTTAGCCTGCCCCGTGACCTTTTCCCACGCATCTTTTCGAATCACACTTTTCCCGATGATTTCCATACATACCCCCTCATACACTTAATTCATGTACTCATTAAGTGTATGAGCAAAGAAATGAAAAATGTTTAATGCTTCCTATTTTAATTGAATAGCTTTACTGCACAAATGGGCCCAAAACCAACAGAGGCACATAACAGAGTCAAATTAGTAGAAAAACCGCCTAATAGGATTCATAAATCCTTCCTTGACAAACCTTTATTGAAAACAAAGAATAGAAGCAAGATAACTAAATGGAGGCGGCATGTATGCGTAGTTTTGTTTATCTCATTGTTTTTTTCTCATTTTTCGACTTATTTACTCAGCTGCCGATTATGAGTCCTTTTGCGGAATCACTTGGTGCAACTCCGTTTTTAACAGGATTGGCTGTCGGTATGTATTCTTTTTCAAATACGATTGGTAACGTGATATCTGGATTTTTGACAGATAAGAAAGGGCCTTTTCGCATTTTATTAACAGGATTACTATTAACGGGTATTTCCCTCTTCTTATACCGTTTTGCAGGAGGAGCTTGGTCATTACTTGCCATCCGCTTTTTACACGGTTTACTGGCCGGGTTGATTGTACCTGCGGCTTTCACTTATTTAGCTAATTCCGCTTCAGAAGATAAAAAAGGAAAAGGGGCAGCGATTTCGGGTGCTTTTGTTGGTATGGCCGCTATTATCGGCCCTGCTTTTAGTGGAATTGTTGCCAGCAAAACGAGTGAAATAACGGTGTTAACGATTACAGCGATTTCAATGTTTCTTTTAGGTGTACTTGCTCTCTTCCTTCTGCGTAACAATGTAAAAACAAATTCTGAAGCAGAGCAAAAAGAATCGATAACAATCTATGCTTTCTTTCAAAATGCCAATATTGTTAAAGCATTTATCGGAGCATTTCTCCTTATGTTTTCACAAGGAGCTCTCGCCTATATGTTACCGTTAAAAGTGATTGGTCTCGGGTATGATACTCAAACGAGCGGCCTTTTGTTAAGTACATTCGGCATAGTAGCGATTCTTGTTTTCCTTCTGCCTACTAATATCGTTTTCGATCGGATTAAGCCGATGTTTACACTAGCATTTGGTATGACTGTTATGGGGCTTAGTCTTCTCTTGCTGAGTCAAATGGTTAATCTACCATCTTTATATGTATGTATGGCTCTATATGGCATCGGATTTGCTTTTTTATTCCCATCTATCAATTCTTTACTCGTTCATGCAGTTGAACCCGCTCATCGCGGCAAAGCCTATGGATATTTTTATGCCTTTTTCTCTTTAGGCGTCGTAGCTGGCTCTGGACTAACAGGGTTACTGGCATTCACAGCCGTAGGGGGCTTCCTTTTTACAGGTTCGTTGTTAATTATCGCAGCGGCAGGCAGCCTTTTAAAAGAACCGCCGACTATGAAAGAAAGACAGGTTCATTAATAAAAACGAGTGTCAGAAATTAAAAAACGCCCGCAGCTATTTATTAGCTGCGGGCTAGGCATTATTTTGTATAAGATAATACAGCGTTTTTTACGGCATTTTTATCGAAACGTTGAAGGGCTTGGATTGCTTCCCCTTTATTTGTATATTCAAAAACACGAACATCTTTTTGTTCAAATACTGTAATAACCCACATTGTAAAACCCTCCATCATTTTATTTTTTGTAATATAACAATCGCTGTAAATGCGATGTTTTTGTCAATCTGTTATATAATAACTTCTTGACTCTTATTCTACTCCGATTTTTTCAAAAAGAAAGTACTAAGTGACATAGTTCACAAACTATTCATATTTAAAACGCTTCCATTAAAAAATTGCAGAAACAACGAATTTAGAGCTTTACAATGTAAAACTTCGACCGCTATCGCAAAAAAGGAGCCATCAACTAGTATAAAGGCCAATAAAACAACTTGAACCAATATTCTCCTTAATATAGCCATAAAAAAACGAGTATATAATCGTGTCCGATTTCATACTCGTTTTCATATCCTTTTACCTGTATTTTATCGACATTCCTTTCACTCATAACAAACGTATCATTCATTCCGGCTGGTTTAAAAATATGGTTTTGTAAATAGGTGCTGTACGCTTCATCAGATACTTGTTCAATTATTTTTCCAAGCAAGTAATAACCCGAGCTAATATACGCATACTTCTCACCAGGATTTGATGTCAACGTCCTATTTTTAAAGCTATTAATAATCTCTTTCTCAGAATAAGCTTTTGTGTAATCTCCCTTAATTTCATCAACTTCCAAAAAGTCAGTAAGCCCTGAGCTATGATTCAATAATTGATGAAGCGTAATTTTATCAGCATTTGGTAACTCTGGCATATAATCTGATAGCAAATCAGAAATAGATAACTTCCCTTGTTCCTCCAATTGTAAAATAGCCACAGCTGTCATCGATTTTGTAATCGACCCTATGGGAAATAGAGTATCATTCTTAAACGGCAGCTTATTTTCTTTATCGGCTAACCCATATGATTGATCAAGAATCACCTTACCTCTATGAAACACAAGCACTGATCCATCAATTTTTTCTTCTTCCGAAAATTCCTCCATATATTCCTTGACCTTACTCCCCTCATTTCCTATTAAATTAGAATGCTTTGTACTCCCAAAAACAAACGCAACAGATAATAAAAGGACAATGGTACTCAAACATGTAGTCCCTAAAATCTTAAATACTTTTTTCATGATCTTCCCCCATTTTCTTTTTCACTTATCTAACTAGCCACTAAGGTGCATTGTGCTCCTCTTTAGAAATCCAGCGAAAATATTTCATCAAAGTGCGAAAACTTAACCATGATAGTAATGCACAAATAATCCCCAGAAACATTCCAATTGGTAAACTCACAAGACTAGACCCTTGAACTTCATCCTTTATAATAAATATGTTCTCCATACCAAAAGCTCTTAACAGTCCCAAAATCGGCATCAATAATGTGCATAGTTCAGTGAAAACCCCCATCACCCCTAGGGCAGCTAGTATGACCGCATGACCGAACACCATTATTGAAGAAAAGAAGATTGAGACCATCTGAGAAATTACCCTTCCAATAAGCGCAATCATTTCAACTCCTCCATCACTTTGCTAACTCTATTATGAAAAATAAAAGTCATCTTCTTAAGTGAAGGAAAGTCATATATTTTTATTAAACTAGTCATAAAGCAGTCAAACTTACATTCTTGATTTATAACAAGAAGACACGGAAGGTTACATTGTGAAACAATTCACAAAATTTGATGTAAACTTTTAAACAGCCCCTTCTTGCATCTACTAGAATGTTGTATACTCATATTGAAAAAAGGGAGATGACAAAATGAAAAACATTGCCGATATCGCCAAGCTTGCGGGCGTAGCAAAGAGCACCGTCTCTAGGTATTTAAACGGCGGCTCTGTCAGTGAAGTAACAAAAAGAAAAATTGAAGACATCATCGCAGAGACAGGCTATATGCCGAACGCTTTTGCACAAAGTTTAAAAGCAAAGAAAACTAATATTATCGGCATTATTGTTCCGCAGCTTGATTCATATGAGACATCCCAAACATTGATTGGAATTGATGAGCAGCTTCGCGAACTAAATTATCTTATGCTCGTTTCTCATACTAACCGTAATTTAGACCGTGAAATTGAAAACATCTATACTCTGGCCAAACAAAAAGTAGCTGGCATTATTTTGCTTGCGACACAAATTACTGATCGACATGTACAAGCAATCTCTGAAATTGATATTCCTGTCCTGTTAGTCGGCCAACATCATGATGAAATACACAGCCTTGTTCACCATGATGAAGAAGCTGGTTACGCAATGGGAAAATACATTATTGAACAAGGTCACCGAAGACTCGCTTTTTTAGGAGTCAGCGAAACAGACATCGCTGTCGGCGTAAAACGGAAAGAAGGCTTTAAACGCGCTACTAGAGACGTCAATAATTGTGAAGTTCGCTATTTTGAAACGAAGGCCAATATGCGTGAAGTAGCAGCGAATGCTTTAGATATTTTCAACGACTTCTTCCCTTCTGCCCTCATTTGCGCAACAGATGAGATTGCAATTGGCGCAGTCAAAGCCGCCTATACGAAAGGAATGCATGTACCAGCTAACTTATCAGTAACCGGCTTTGGTGGATATGAAATAACTGCAATGATGCATCCAGCCTTAACCACTGTCCAGTTTTACTTTATTGAAGCTGGAAAAAAAGCTGCCGATCATATTGTCCAACTCGTAAATGGACAAGACATTCCAATGCTGACTTATTCAAACTTTGAAATTATCGCAAGAGAAAGTGTTGATAAACGATTTGCCCCTAGTTAATTAGCACATCCAGCTCTTCCCTCTTTATAAAAACAACACAGCCAACATCAAGCGGAGCTCTGCTTCATTGTCTTAAAAACAAACATCAAGGGGCGTTTTTCGCCCTTTATTGGAACCGGTTCCCTAAAATACCACGTTTTTTCGTATTTATCAAGAACCGGTTCCAAACGTTGTATTATCAACGTTTTAACCTGGTTGCTCAACACTAAAAAGATTCTTTTTCAACCTCTTTTAGCAAAGAAACCTCTAGATCTCCGCAAAATACAGGCCACCCAGCATAACAAATACCTCTCATTTATAGACATTTCCTTTGGTTGTTTAAATACATTCATAACCCCCCTCAACCATCAGAGAGTCAGCTGTTTCCATGTTTATTCCACTATAATAAATAAGCGCCCAACCTGTAGTCGCATCTCTTTATTTTATACATACCTCTGCATAAAATATGCATAAGCAATTCACACCCTTAACTACCTTTTTATCACTTTTTGTCGAATAACCAGAGAAATTCTAGCTGAAATGTCCACCTGACGTGGAATGTCGATTGGGTGCAATAGCTGTCTGTACTAACACTCCAGAAGGTTTTTTTACACAAATCGCTCTATTTCACTATTCATTAGAGTGGCTTATTCTTGTTATTTTATGTATATTTTAAGATGATAGAAGCAGCCTTCCGTTCTATATAGCGCACTTTTCTCATTAGATCACATCAGCATTAAAGTGGTTATTATCACTAATCATTTAGATAGGAGTCCTTTCTATGAACAATTTAAAACCATTCCTCTCTCTGATTTTATCCACAAAAATTCCGAAGCTTGCCCTAATTATGGGGTTAACAGCAAGTATAATTACTACGCTCGCTGGTCTAATTGTTCCATTATTAACAAAGAATTTAGTCGATGGCTTTTCGGTATCATCCTTAAGCACACCGCTTATTATCGGGATTGGAGCAGCCTTTATTATCCAAGCTATTATTAGCGGCGTGTCTATTTACTTATTAAGTTTTGTTGGTCAAAAAATGGTTGCTCGGCTGCGTGACCGCATGTGGTTAAAACTCATCCGCTTGCCTGTAAGCTATTTTGATCAACAGTCCAGCGGCGAAATCGTCAGTCGTGTTGTCAATGATACGAGCGTCGTACGAGCATTAATTTCGGACCATTTCCCACAATTTATCTCAGGGATGATTTCCATTATTGGAGCCGTTATCATCTTATTCGTGATGGATTGGAAAATGACACTGATGATGCTCATTTCCGTTCCGATTACCTTAATAATCATGATCCCGCTTGGGAAGAGAATGGCAAAAATATCAAGAAGCTTACAAGATGAAACGGCGACATTCACAGGCCATATCCAGCAAACCTTAAGTGAAATTCGTTTAATGAAAGCATCAAACGCTGAACAAAATGAAGCCGCAAAAGGATTAACCGGGATTGAAAAATTGCTCAGCTTCGGATTAAAAGAAGCACGTATTTTTGCTTTAATCATGCCCATTATGTATTTGGTCATCATGGTCGTCATTGTCATGATTATTGGATATGGCGGCATGCGGGTTGCGAACGGGACGATGTCAACAGGATCACTCGTTGCCTTTTTGCTTTATCTATTCCAAATCATTATGCCGATTACATCCTTCGCGATGTTTTTCACACAATTACAAAAAGCAAAAGGAGCTACAGAACGAATTATCGAGATTTTAGAGCTATCATCAGAAGCGGGGCAAGACGGGGCAGATATCGACATTACAGACAAACCAATTACTGTCTCAAATGTCTCATTTGCTTATAATGAAGACGAACCTGTGCTTCAGAATGTATCTTTTAAAGCACAGCCTGGTGAAATGATTGCTTTTGCGGGGCCAAGCGGCAGTGGAAAAACAACAATGTTTGGATTGCTTGAACGATTTTATGAACCAACCGCAGGTGAAATACGAATTGACCAAATCCCCATTACCGATTTATCACTTCTTTCCTGGCGCAGCCAAATTGGCTATGTTTCTCAAGAAAGTGCGATGATGGCTGGAACAATCCGCAACAATCTCTGTTATGGTTTAAAAGATCCGGAAGCAATATCCGATGAACGTCTATGGGAAGCTGCTAAAATGGCCTATGCCGATCAATTTATCAGCTCCTTTCCAAACGGGTTAGATACTGAGGTTGGCGAGCGAGGAGTCAAACTATCAGGTGGGCAAAGACAGCGAATCGCAATCGCACGTGCCTTTCTACGCAACCCTAAGGTTCTGATGATGGATGAAGCAACAGCGAGCCTGGATAGCCAATCTGAACATGTTGTCCAGCAGGCCTTAACTCGTTTAATGGAAGGGCGCACAACCTTTGTCATTGCCCATCGCTTATCCACCATTATCAATGCTGATCAAATCATCTTCATCGAAAAGGGGAAAGTCACAGGCATCGGTACGCATCACGAATTAACCGAAACACATGAATTATATCGGGCATTCGTTGAACAACAGTTCGGGGAAGCAAGTGAATCTTCGATAAGCCAAGGTCTTACTCCCCACTAAATATAGGGATAAATAAGAAAACACCAAAAAGAGGCACTCTTCTAACAGTGCCTCTTTTGTATAACATGATTATTTCTAATAACGATAAGGTAGGCTTTCTCGTTCGGAAAATTTGTAATACAAAACTCCAATCGAGTGTACATTTTCCATCCTTATTCTTTTTGTAGTGTATTTGTTTACTTCTACATATATGACCTTATCCTCTACTCTAATTATTCTGCTACAATAGTAAAAATATAGGGAAAACACTCTCAACTATTCATCCTTTTTCAATGTCTTCTATGTAGATTTTACGACCCTACTTCATACAGATTATTCTCTAATGGTTTCATGTGTAACATTCGTTAATTTCAAATTTGCAATAAAAAGAACTTCCTTTTCTACACATAACGTACATACTCCCTCTTTAGCAGCACTCCAACAATCATTGAAGTAAACAAAAGAAAAAATGGTACCCAATCCGCTTGCCCATACAAAGTAAAAAGCAGAGGGCAAAGCCCTCTTACTTTTATTCAGATTTTTGAACGATTAATGCACTTTGCACTTGACTAACAGCTGTTTGAGCCTGGGCAATCTCATTCGCCGCTTGCTTAATTGCCTCTCCAGCTAAAGTTGGATCAGATGAAGACTTTTCAATTGCTTGACTTAATAAGGTTTGCGTTAAAGTCACATTCGCTTTTGCTTGATTTAATTGATTTACATCTATTGGTTGTTGAGACATATCATTCTCTCCTTTACATTTTAAAATACCTCTATATCATGACCTTACTTCACACTTTTATTATTGGAAAAAATCGCAAAAACGCCCATCTACATGTAGACGGGCGTTTTCTTGAACAATTTATTTTTGCGGAGCTTTCGGACGCATCAAGCTAATGATATAACCTAATACTGCACCAACAATCGCTGGAACAATCCAACCTAACCCGATTCCGTAAAGAGGTAAGACTTCTCCAAAGAAATTAGTTACTCCTGAAACATCGATTGGAGTTGCACTTAATCCATCAAATAAACTCACAACGAATGTGAATAGCATACTTCCTTGGTATACTTCAGAACGACCGTTGAAAAGAGAATGTGTAAATGTTAAAACAATCAACACAATTGCTAATGGATAGATTGCTGTTAACACAGGTACAGATAACGAAATTAATTGCGCTAATCCAAAGTTCGCAAAACCTGCACTAATAACAGAGAAAATAATTGCCAAATTTTTATAAGAAACACTTGGCATTAACTTATGGAAATAAGAAGCACAAGCCGTAACTAATCCAACACTTGTTGTTAAACATGCTAGTAACACAATAAAGCCTAATAACACTCCACCGAAAGGACCGAAGTAATGACTTGAAACTTGTACTAATACTTGTGCACCTGTATCTGCATAACCTATTTCCTCTACACTTGTAGCACCAAGATATGATAGTCCTGTATAGATTAAAGCTAAAATACCTGCCGCGATAAACGCTGATTTCATACATAAAGTAAGAAGTTGTTTCTTATTCGTAATCCCTTTATCTCGAATCGCATTAATAACAATAATCCCAAACACGAAAGCAGCAAGAGCATCCATTGTTAAATAACCTTGTTCAAACCCTGTAAAGAATGCATTAGAGATATAGTCCTCAGTAGGTGCTTGGAAAGCTCCCATTGGTTTAAATACGACGAAAGCCATTAAAATTAAAATAAACACGAGCATAATCGGTGTTAGCCATTTTCCAATAATATCAACCATCTTGCTAGGGTTAATCGAAATATAACACGTAAGCGCAAAGAAAATAATTGTAAAGATTAGTAAAGGTAAAAAACTAACCTCATCGCCTAAAAAAGGCTTAATAGCCATTTCAAACGAAACTGTTCCTGTTCTTGGAATCGCAAACAAAGGTCCGATTGAAAGATATAAAATAACGGTAAACACTACACCAAAAATTGGATGAGTTCGATTTGCTAAAGACTGTAAATCGTCTTTCCCCGAAACTCCTAATGCTAGAATACCAAGTAAAGGCAGACCAGCTCCTGTTACTAAAAAGCCAGCATTGGCAAGCCACATATTTTCACCTGCTGCTTGTCCAAGACCCGCTGGGAAAATCAGATTTCCAGCACCAAAGAATAATGCAAATAGCATTAAGCCAACAACTAATACAAATGAAGATGGTACTTTATTTGACACAAAAAAACCCCCATAAAATCTTTTTACCTAAAAATCCATATAAATCTACAACGAGGTTGTATGCAATCGCTTGTACATTTCTCTATTTATTGCCAATGTATGCAATAATCAGAAAATTAAGTCAATGGAATACCTCTTTGTAATTATATAAGAAGTACGGTACAACTTAATGAACTATATCACATATCAAACGTACTTACAATATCACAATAACAAATTATGCAGTCTATGTATAAATTAAATTCTGCCAATCGCCTCATAACACGATTTACAACACCTGATCACCCTAAATATTGGCGATAATATTTTTCTGAAAATAAAGTTAATTGTATACCCAACTAATAAATGGAGAATAACAAATGACTATACCAACAGATCAAAGTAAAGAAACGCTTCTTCAAGCCGCAAAAAATGCTTAGCGGCAGGAGAGATTCAACACTTTACTTTGAAAGCCATTGCACAGGGTACTGGTGTTATGCAAGGTACCATATACTATCATTTTCATACGAAAGAACAATTGCTGCTAGACATTGTTAAACATATTTATAACGAATCATGGGAGGTACTTGAAAAAAGCCACTATCCGCAAGAAATGATTCCGTACACACTACAGTCTGCAAAAGGTCGCTGTTCATCCAATTCTATGTATCAAGAGCTCGAGCATATCCGTTCCCTATTAAGTAACTTAGCTAAACAGCAGAAAAAATTAAAATAACTCCTTATGTTCAGAGCATGTTCTGCCAAAACATTCTCCCTCCTTTTTATCTAATTTCCGGGGAAATGTCCTGTTATGAATACTGAACATGTTTCTATAACTGGCTAATGAATAACTTCTTTTACGCTAAGGTATATTCTATCCTGTTTTATATCCTCTTATTTAATATCAGTAGAAATAGATATTCATTATTCCATATAAAACCAAATTAAATTTCCCACATTATCACATTCCATCTAGAATCTAAAAATCTACAGCCTCTTCAAATCAATATTCTTAGATCGGTTTAACAAGTTAACCATATATAAAAAAACCTCATTCCTTCAAAAGAAAGGACTGAGGTTTTCTACTATCACTACTTATTGTGGCAGTTGAATTTCTTCTGCAGACTTCATTACATCTTCCGGAATCGCAATTTCATCTACACCATTGTAGTTGCTAAATATAGCATTTGTCGTTTGCTTCATCGTTACTTCTTCTTCACCTTCAACCGTTTTAATGGTCATGTTAATAGCCATAGCTGTTAAGTTAAAACTTTTTTTATCAATTGTGTATTTAAAATTCACATCACTAATATCTACATTTTCAAGAGCGACCCCTAAGTCTTGACCTAAGCTTTTCGACATTTCTTCTTGAACTAAACTATTGAATTTTTCACCTGAAGCATTAAGTGTTAAGAAGTAAGAAGTATCATCCTGCTCGAACTTAAAGTCCTCTACATAGGATTGCATCTTTTTCAGTTCAGCCGCTGGATCTCCTTGCTCTTTCGTTACTTTTAATATCTCAGCAGACATTTCTTCGGGAAGTTTCACCCATTTGTTTTCTGTTGGCTCAAACATATAAAACCCTTTATCCGTGAAATATGTTTCTGATTTCACAGACTCTTCCCCTGGGACCTCAATCGTCATTACTTGATAAAGAGCAATTGGATTTTGAATAACATCCATCTCAATGGTTGATTTTACATCCACTGGCTCAGGATTATTACTAGAAGTAATCGTTTGATTATTGTCCATTTTCACAGATACACTTTTTAAATCACGGCTAACCGCAATTGTTTTTTCAAATACTTCTTCTACTGTAAGAGATTTTTCACTCGCTTGAGATTTTTCATTTTCTTTAGACTTTCCAGCATCTGAAACAGGTGCTGCTTCTTGACCACAAGCACCTAACACAGTAAACAATGCTAGAAAAGGAATAGCTAATAACTTTTTAAGTTTCATTATTATATATTCTCCTTTTTATAGAATATATAAATCATATAATAAAAAAGGGAATATATGTTGATATTTTACATAATCGGAACTTTTATACTAGTGATATAGCATTATAGCCAAAATCAATTAGCTAGTTAATCCCTCTCCTCAATATAAAAGAAGCCAATCTTGGCTCCTAAATAAAGGTTCTACTTATCTTTTTCCATATACTCTTTGATCTTTTTTTCTTCCCAATTCGCCCCGAATTTACCGGATGCAAACGTGGTTAAACCATGGATGATGACTCCGATTCCCCAACCTCCAAGTGGATAGATGAACCACCAATTCCCTGCATCTGAACTTAGGTTAATAACAAACAGCATCATATTTACTAAAATATACACCGTCAAGTGAATGTAAAACGCTTTTAGACTTTGTACGCGCCTCTTGGCCCTTAAATATTTTTCATCCTTCTCCATTCGCACATTCCCCCTTAATCATGTCACTCTTACCTAAAACTCTTCTTGATGTATACCATTTATATGTACTTCTATATCTCTAAAAATATAGCAGTTTATTGTTCGATTACATTCTTTATATGTAACTTATAACAATCGAACAAAATTAATAAATTTTAAGTAAATTAATACTATTATACATAATTTTGTATAAAAAAAGGGTATTATGAACTATTTAAATGAGGTATTATTACATAATAGTAGCAAAATATTAATAAAATCATCATAACTATCTTAACATTTACCATGTATTATAGTCAGTGCTATACGGCTCTCGAAACATGCTAAGTCTAAACTACCGTACTAACAATATGAATATGTTCTCACGCTATGAACTAAAGGGAGATCAATCATGAAGATAAAAAAACAGAATATCCAATCTTCCGTAAGAGACGGATTTAGTTTAACTATCCCTCTCTTATTACTCATACCAGCTTTGCTATTTAGTAATCCATTGTATGGCATATTGGGAGAAAATAATTATGTGACCATCCATTTAATTCTTGAAATCTTTATTATCATTGCATCCTTTACGATTGCAATTCAAGCATGGCTCATATTTCCTTATATTTTTTCCAATCATCGGTTGTATATTGGTGCTCTCTTTCTATCAGTAGGTTTGTTAACTCTCATTCATACGCTATCTTATAAAGGCATGCCCTTTTTTATTAAAGATAGCTCTGCTTATTCAGCTACATGGTTTTATATGATTGGGCGCTTAACACAAGCTTTAGGTTTATTGCTCATTTTGACATCAAAACCTAAAAAAATTCACTTTATACAGCGTAGAATTACATATAGTTTAGCTTGTTTATATACTTTTGTTTGGATATTCCTTATCTACAGTCCATATGAACTATTACCGCATCTTGTAATTGAAGGAGTAGGTACAACACCATTAAAAAATAGTCTGCAATATTTAGCCATTATGTTGCAATGTTTAATACTTCTTTATTTGTGGAGAAATTTCAATAAAGATCGACGTCAAAATACGGTCATCATTGTGGCTTCTGTTTATTTAATACTTGGCGATTTAATGTTCACAACCTATCAAAGTGTGTATGATATTAAAAATTTCATGGGTCACTTCTTTCAATTATCAGGGTTTTATTTTTTAATGAGGACGTTTTACTCTACCTCTGTTGAAAAACCATTTCAATCGTTGATAGAAACCCAAAAACAATTAAAAAAATCTGAAGAAAGCCTGCATTACATGGCCTATCACGATGAACTAACCGAATTGCCAAATTCGCGATTTTTAACAGAGAAATTATCAATAGAACTAAGCATGCCAAAAACGAAAAAAGCGATTCTAATGATAGAAATTGATCGACTTAAATCTATTAATGAATCGCTTGGTCATTCTTTTATAGACTTGATGCTACAAGAGGTTGCAACACGTCTACGTACATCTCTTCCCCCAGACTTATTCATCAGTCAAATAGGCAGGGGAGAGTTTACGATTCTCCTCCATTCAGTAAAGGACCATGAGGATGTAGTTCAAGTATGTAAACAAATTCAAAAAGGAATGAAAGAGCCTTTTCAACTACAGCATTTCCTATTAAATATTACATTGAATATCGGCATTGCCGTTTATCCGAAGCATGGCACGAATCAAGAGGAACTTTTAAAACATGCTCAAGTCGCCATGCATGAAGCACAAAAAGCAACAGAGCGATATGTATTTTACCATTCCAAAATGGGACAACAGCTCATAGAGCGATTAGTGCTTGAACAGGACTTACATTACGCCCTTGATAACGGAGAGATTTATCTTGAATATCAGCCACAAATTAACTTACGTACAGGCTCTATTGATTCTGTAGAGGCGTTAGTTCGGTGGCAGCATCCAGAGAAAGGATTGATTTCACCCGCTGCATTTATTCCAATCGCAGAAGAAACAGGGTTAATCGTCCCAATCGGTGAATGGGTATTGGAAACTGCTTGCAGACAGGCTAAACAATGGCATAATGAAGGCATTTCACATATCGGTGTCGCTGTTAATCTATCAACCGGGCAATTCTTCCAACAAAATTTAGTAGAGATGGTAGAGGATATTTTAGCGAGAACGAATCTGCCCCCACATTACTTAGAATTAGAAATTACCGAAAGTATGACGGTAGATACTAACCACATGACTGAAATTTTGCATGATTTAAAGCAATTGGGTGTAAAAATAGCTGTAGATGACTTTGGAACAGGTTATTCATCTATGTATTATTTAAAAAAATTCCCGATTGATTGTTTAAAAATAGACCGTTCTTTTGTTCGAAATGTACAATCGAATCATCATGATGACGTACTTATTTCTATGATGATTTCGATGGCGAAACATCTTGAATTGAAAGTCGTTGCTGAAGGTGTGGAAGAAACCGGCCAACTTTCCTTTTTAGCAGATCGTGATTGTGATATTATCCAAGGATATTTATTTAGTAAGCCAATCGATCCCGAAGAATTATCAGCAAATTTCGATACCATTCAAAAAAAGGTTCTTTCCATCACTCAATTAAAAGAAGTAGTATAAAGAAATTGCAATCTAAAAAAGCTAACAGCCTGCAGACAGTAGACTATTAGCTTTTTTACTTTTTACACTCAAAACAAGCATGTATGACCGTCCAGATGCATAATATTTTTTAGATCATTTTAAAAGTTTATTAACATTCCACTCGTTTCACTTAATATAAAAATTCATTATAATCAAAAAGAAGAAAAACAAAAAATGATGTAATGGAGGCTACTATGAAAAGAATCGCTGTTTTCTGTGGATCTAGTATCGGAGCTTCACATACGTATAAAGAAGGCGCTATCCAGCTAGGGAAAGAATTAGCCAGACGAGGCATTACGCTTGTCTATGGAGGTTCCAGTGTTGGAATTATGGGAACAGTAGCAGATGCTGTTTTAGAAGCAGGTGGACAAGCTATCGGCGTAATCCCAAAAATGTTAGAGGAAAAAGAGATTGCACACCTTCATTTAACAGAACTTATTGTCGTTAACTCTATGCATGAAAGAAAAACAAAAATGGTCGAATTAGCAGATGGATTTATCGCTTTACCTGGAGGACCTGGAACGTTAGAAGAGTTTTTTGAAGTGTTTACTTGGGCTCAGCTAGGACTTCACCAAAAACCTTGTGGCATTTTAAATATAGACCATTATTATGATTTACTGATTTCCTTCTTCAATCATATGAATGAACAACAGTTTTTACAGGATAAACATCGTTCCATAGCTCTAGTTGATTCAAATCCAGCAGATTTAATTGAGAAATTCTATACCTATACCCCTCCTGCTGTGAAGACCTATATTAAAGAAAATCAAACTTGATAAGTACACACCACTGAATTCATATTACAAATGAGCTTGGGCATACTGTCCCTAAGCTCATTTGTTTTACTTACTGTTTATCAGCTTTCTACTCTTCTACCTTTTTCCCTCTCATCAATTTCTCAAACTGTTCCATTTCTGGATCTTGTTTAGGCGTATAATTGAACGGATTTTTCTCTTGTGCAAATTCCTTTTTCGTATCAAATATGCCCATTGTTGAACTAGCAGATGCTGTAGGATCATTGATAATACTTTCTCTTTTCCCATCAAAATGAGGGGTTGCTTCAACATGTATATTTTCATCGTCACGTGGCATATAATCATCTCCTTTATTATTAAAATGACTATATAAAAGACAATCTATTCAATTTTTCAACACTTTCATTTCAAGAGCATGAGAAAGCGTAGAAATGGATGATGATTTCAGCAAATTAAGCATGTGAATCGAATTATATTTATATTGCTTGCCCATTTGTCAAATCCTGTTTAACCTCTGATTTTTGTTTTTTAATGACAACTACAAATAGGCTGCCTACCAAGCAAAAGATGCCCGCAAGAAAGAATGCCCATGTATAAGAGTTAAATATTTTATAAATAAGACCTCCGCCATAAGCTGCGACTGCTGCACCTGCCTGGTGAGCTGCAAATATCCATCCATAAATGATTCCACTCTTTTCTACCCCGAAGATTTGTCTAGAAATACTAATCGTTGGGGGTACAGTTGCAATCCAATCTAATCCATAGAATACAGCAAAGAGAACTAATAGCGGGATAGACCCTTCATAAAGTGCATAAGGAAGCAATAACAAAGAAGCTCCCCTTAAAGCATAATACCAAAACAGCAGCCAGCGATTATCGAATCGATCCGATAACCAGCCCGATATAGTCGTTCCAATTAAATCAAAGACTCCCATAAAGGAAAGTAAAGAAGCTGCAGTTATCATCGGGATGCCA
Organism: Peribacillus sp. Hz7; assembly: GCF_042136355.1. Classification (NCBI taxonomy): domain Bacteria; kingdom Bacillati; phylum Bacillota; class Bacilli; order Caryophanales; family Bacillaceae; genus Peribacillus; species Peribacillus sp. Hz7. The sequence continues at coordinate 3,267 of NZ_JBHHJV010000032.1, read as the reverse complement.
TAACTCATACAATACGAAACAAAATGCGTACCAATCAAACCGCCCGTTGAAAGTCCGCATATAAAGAAGCTGCCTGCTAATAGCCAAAACGCTTTCACTTTGACCGCTTCAAGTAAAGATTGGAAAGCAATCACAATAGGGTTTTTCTTCTGAACTATACTCGACTCTGAAGGCTCTTCGTCAAGTCCGTACGGAAGGATCCCTATTTCCTTTGGAGTGTTTTTCATAAATAATAAAATGATAACTAACATTATAACGCTAAGAGTCATGATAAGGCCAATCGCCCAACGCCATGAATAATGTTCGATAACATAGGCTAACACCGGCAGCAAAATTAACTGACCCGTTGCCGTACTTGCTGTTAATATACCGACTGCCAATCCCCTTCTCTTCTCAAACCAACGATTGGCCACATATGGACTTAAGACGGTTAAAAAGAGTCCAGACCCTAATCCTATAAGAATCCCCCAAATAAGAATAAGCTGCCACGATTGCTCCATAAAAAATGTAAGAGCAACTCCTCCGGATAACGTAGCCATGGCCAATACCATCATCTTCTTTAATCCTAGTACTTCAATTAAAGCTGCCATAAATGGACCAGAAAGCCCATACAAAAAAAGACTAATCGCAAATGCTAAAGAAATAGTAGAACGGTCCCATCCGAACTCCGCTTCAAAAGGTTCTATAAAGACTCCTGATGATGATCGAATAATTCCGGCTGCGATAATGGAGAAGAATACAATAATTAAAATAAACCAACTATAATGAATACGCTTCAAACACTCACCTACTGTCTCAAATAATTTATGAACATGAATCATAATCATTTATTGTATGGGTTTTAGAGTAGATAATCTAGCTTAATTTTCAAATAAAAGGAATAAAAAAAGAAGCTATCCTAAAGCGTGATACTTTCAGGACGGCCTCTCCCTCATTCAATCGACTGATGAGTTATTCAACTAACTATAATGAACATATATTTCATTTCTCTCGTGCTAGGGAACACGATTTTAAAAAGGTTTAGTGAACGCAGCTTACTTTGATACCCTCTGCCTCAACGCTTCTTTAAATCCTTCCAGATTATCCACTCGAATCGCTGCTTGCTCATACTCTTTCTTTACCCCCATCAGCAAAGTGGCTTCAACCGGGCGTTTTAATTTCAACATAATATTGGGATAGACTTCTTCAAAATCACGTGCAATAAAATCAATTGTATTCTTCAAAAGTTTTTGTTCTAATCTATCTCTGTCTTCTATCACTTCCTCAATATCATCCCATTGTATTTCCATACGCTTCATCAGGCCAAGAGAAACATACATACGATCATGTTCCATCTGTAGAGGATTGAAACGTACCGCTTGAATGTCACCTAAAAACAAAATGACAGAATAAACGTTTATCACTAGCAAAATAATTGATAAAATAAGTGACTTCTCATGTAACCACCAATGAATGCCGATTGTTTCAATCATAATCGCGTGAATCATCATCACTTGAAAAGCAATCAGGCTTGATTTCTTATGCAGTGTAAACGTATTGGCTTCATATTGCGGCTTCTTTCTCCACATACCTAAAGCATAATAAACCATTAGCATTTCAGAGCAAATCACTTGTATAATGGGATGTTTCTTTACTTTCTCGTCTACTGCATCGGAGAAAGAAAACAAAAGTGGCAGTGGGCTTTTCTTAACAGTACGAATGATTTCGGGCAAATATTTAAAAAATGTCATTAATAATAATAGCTCAAGTAAAACAAGTGCACCTTCTATAACAAAACCTGCCCATGTAATGGTTTTAAATGGAGCTAAATACTCCACTGGAATCATAAAACGCGCAGCAATAAGCCCAGCTGCCATCATCACAATAAGAGGCTTCCAGCTCAATTTACGTTTCCAAGCTAAAAATAAAACAGGCGCTACAATAGTTAAATCGATAATGGAGCCCAATACAACACCATTTGTATTGTCAGGCAGCAGCGACACACCAAAGGAAGAACGATATAAGACAAAATTAGAAGTTAACACAAGCAATAATAAGATCAGCCACATCATATGTGTTGAATCTTTTTTTAATATCATGCTATCCACCTCATTCATTTTGAATGATTATATTTTTTAAACTTCGAAATATTCGTTATAACTATTGAGAATTCTTCATTGTATAAAATGCTCATCTCAGCTCTTTACTCATATTATACCAAATTTCCCCACCATGTTCCGAGTTCGACACCCCATAATTGAGATATCCATGCTTTTCATAGAAACCAATTAAATCTTCTTTACAAGTAAGTGTAATCGTTTCACGCTGACTGGCCTTCGCTTCCCTTTCAAAGTGTGTGAGCAGCGCTGTTGCGGCGCCTTGTTTTTGATAACTTGGAGACACAGCTAATCCTAAAATACTTTGATGACCTCCAGACGCTGGATTTTCCTTTATGTTGCTAAATAAATCATCCGTAATGAATGCCTTCTCAATAACTGGGCCATTGACTAAGCCCACTATGGTACCGTCTTGTTCTGCTACATAAAAACTATCAGGAATTAACTGAATGCGCATTTCAAACGCTTCTTTCGTCGCGGCCTCTTCTTTTGTAAAGCAAAGATTTTCAATTCGTACAAGCTCAGGTAAATCTTCTATTTTTACATTTCGTATTTTTAACATACCTATCATTCCTCCAATGTTTGAACGATTGCTCTATTCATCTATTTATAACCTGACCCTTCCATTTTACGACATGATTTAAAAAAGAGTCTATTTGATTTAGAACTTCTCACATGCCCCTTTGTTAGAGCAACTAAAAAGAATCCGTTTTGAACAGGTTGTTCAAAATGGATTCTTTTTTACTTTTCAAATGATTTTATGTATTTTTCCAAAGCATGCTATATTCTTTTTGATAAGTTCTAATACACGTTTAAATGCTTCATATTGAACTTTTTATCTTTAGATTCTAAATTCTTAAAATACCTTTGAGTTAAAATATCTATTGCATCATCTTCTATAAGAGAGATTTCTTAACATTAAAAGTTTCTAGTCAGTAGTCAGGCACTATCCTTCAACTAATATGGTAATCACTTAATTGTATCACTAAACAACTATTTCTTTCCTATAAAATTAAGCAAAAAAAATAGCCCCTACTTAGGGCTACTTTTTTTGCCTGGCAACGTCCTACTCTCACAGGGGGAAACCCCCAACTACCATCGGCGCTGAAGAGCTTAACTTCCGTGTTCGGAATGGGAACGGGTGTGACCTCTTCGCCATCATTACCAGACA
>NZ_JBHHJV010000031.1:0-31080 GCF_042136355.1 Peribacillus sp. Hz7 | reverse complement strand
AATGGATTATATCCATTGGTACAATCATATTAGAATCCATGGGACGCTAAACTACACGAGCCCAATTCAATATAAACTTGAACACCTTAAAAAAGTTGTTTAGTTTAGTGTTGACAGTCCAATGAAACCACCGCTAATACTAAAAATACTATAGTTGCTAAAAATGCCGATAAACCTACCCACGCCATAAATTATCCCCCCTCTAATTTTCTCTTTATAATTAAAACTTCCATTGCTCCTATAAATAATAATATTATTATGTATAAGTTCTGTAATTTAATTTATTTATAGGAGTTAGGATGAGTGAATTTTACCATATTTAGCATACTAGACGTTGATGAATTTTATAAATGAAATAGTTATTTTAATCAGTTTTATTTTTACGCTGCTCTAATTCTTTAACTTCCTCATCCGATAAGTCACTGAACAACTCACGATAACTTACTCCAAATAAGTCCTCTAACTCTATAATCAATTTATGCCTAGGATGTTTTTTACCACTTTCCCAGTAACTTATTGAAGAAGAGTCAACCTTTAACTTATTAGCTAGGCTGTAAATCGTATAACCATGATCAATTCTTAGCTTTTTCAATCTCTTTACTGTTTTCTTTGGTTCAAGTTTCATTCCACATTTAGGACAGTAAGCTACTTCAATCCTGCTAATTTCATTGTGAAAATGTTCAATATAGAGATAGTACTTGCCTTTGCCTGTATCATAGAAAACGCCATCATCTCCCCTAAGATTCTCTTCAGTATTACTTTTATCGCAATAATCACAAATCTTATTTTCTTCCATTTTCATATCCTCCTAATATTTAAGATAATATTGTCATTTTATTTATTCGTTACACAGTTTTTTTCTCATTGACCAGTATAAATAAATCGTTTCATTAATGATTGAATATGCTTCTTCATCTTTTTATCATTTTTAGTTAAATAAACATAACTTACGCTTGCATTTCGTGTATGAGTGATATTGTAATACCTATCTTCCCTTATCTCCCTAACAGTGCCAAGTTTACTAATTTCGCATACTTGATCATAACCTGTAATCGGATACCACTTGTCACCATATATTGAGTTACTACAATGCTCACAAACATATCCCTTTTGTATTCTTCCCCTGGTCATCTTTGTTTCACTATACATATAAAATTCATCTTCGGGCTTAACTATCTTGCAAAAAGCACATTCTGCCATTCCTGATCCCTCACTGACTCAATTAAAATATTCGTTTTATCATCTTTCACTCATTCGATATCCTGCTTCTTCAGCATCTTCTTCCGTACAGAACCACTCTTCAGCATCCGTTACATCATAAAATTCGCCTTCTGGTACATGATAAATTTTTTCTCCGTTATAAGTTGTTTCATTCCCCTTAATTTCAGGATCATCACAATCTCCAGATGAACTCGAATTAATCTGAGTAAAAAAGATAATTACAGTAGCAGCAATATAGATTATAAAAAATCCCTTAAGGTAATTCATTAATTGCTTACCTCCCCTTTTTAAAAATCTTATTTTTCTTTATCCCAATTTGGGTCAGGTTTATATTTGTACATGCTCAAAGGATAAAAAGTACCACTTGAATAATAAACACGATCCACAATGATGTTATTATGTGAATTTATGAATTCGATAATATCGTAATTACTTAATCTATATCCTCCTGTTTTACTTTTATCATAGAATGTCTTAAAGTTACTAAGAGTGCTTTTAGTAACTCCTTCATACACAATTCGATGCCCATCCGCTCTACATCCTGTTTTCCAATAACCCTCGTTTTCACATTTCCTGTGTGTTAAATATTCATATACTCTCACTTTTAGCATTTACATCACTCCTAATTTAGAATAAATGAGATTTTTTATTCAAGCATTATACTTCTCTCTTACTTAAATATACTCACTTCTTACTTCATCAGAATATATTTACCTTAACTAACATATTGATTTGCAATTTCATCTAGTCTCTTTTCTAATCTTTTTATTTCGAATTCATTAATCAACTCACAAATTCCCCTTATTCTTCATAGGTACATTCTACCATATGACCAATATAAGGATATTTGTTTTTCTGTTTTTTGTAATAAAAAAAGAGCAGTTGAATAACTACCCTTTAATCTTTTTCAATTCAGCATATATTGTAGAACGTGGTACACCTGTCATTTTTGCTATATCATTTACACTTAATCCGTTTGATTCTCTATCATCATACAATTTCAAAGCCTTCTCAATATCCTTTGCATTTTTAGCAGGTCTCCCCATGTGCTTACCTTGTTTCTTGGCACGTTCCCTACCTTCACCAGTACGTTCTACTATCAAGTCACGTTCAAATTGTGCAAATGAACCTAGAATATTAAAGAGTAGTGTTTGTAAACTTCCATCTTTCACCTTTGCTTCAAAGAACATGTTCTCTTTAATAAATTTTACGTTTACACCTTTGTCTTTTAATTCATTAATAATATTATTCAAGTCACCAATACTTCTTGCTAGCCGATCAATCTTAGTGACTATGAGTGTGTCGCCTTCTTCTAAAAATTCTATAGCTTGTTTTAATTCATTACGATAATAGAAAACATTGGCTACTACAGCACTATACAAACTCAATATAAATGGCTGAAACTTAAATAAATTAACATTCTTCAACAATCGCAAGTGTATCGGCTGCTATCGAATCCCCTCAAAATCCTTATAAATACTGCATTTTCCAATCTTTTATCGGCTATCGAATACGCAATATAATCTATCGAAAATGCTCATAAACTCTTTATTTTCAATGATTTAACATCCATCTAAGCATAATCTGTCGCTGTCGCAACATCGTTTTTATAGCAGATGTGTCTAACTGATAAATATTCTCATTCAATTCAACTAGAATTGAAGCATGATGAATGGCAGCGATCAATAAAAGAAGCCGTTCACGTGACCGACTCCCCAAAATAAGATTAATAAACATTTATTTCCAATTAGGCATGGTATAGTAATGCAAAATTAAATTGAAACAAACGTCAACTTGGCTAATCTCTAGATTATGTATTAATTTTTTCTACCATAGAAAAATTTGTATATATCTTGAATTTGTTACATTAAAACCGATATATTCATTAGCACCTTTCATTATAATATAAAACAAATAATAGTTATGAAGAGCTATCAGCATTTAATGATTATTTAATGGAGGAATTCAAATGTATCTAAGAACATCAAAAAATCAACCCTGTCCTTGTGGTTCAGGATTAAAATATAAGAAATGTTGTTTAGAAAAGGATCAACATTCAGAAGAACTCAAAGAAATTAAACGAAAAAAAGAGAAAGAACTCCAAGTAAAATTAGATAAGCACAATCAAATAAAAGTTGCTAAAATGAGAAAAAAGTTAAAAGAAAAACTATATACTCCTTATAAGAACCTTATTATTCACGAAGAAGACTTACTAATACCTTCACATAATTTAACAGAAAGTAAAAAATCCTTTGTTCTCGCTTTACTTGAACAACTTATATATGAACTAAAAAAAGAAAGTCCTTCAGATAAAATAATCCAGTGCCTTTCCTCTAAGATTTTCTTCTTATCCGATAAAGGGAATTTGACTGAAACGGAATTTAAACTAGCTAAAACCCCTACAACTGGAAATTTGGCTGAATATGTTCAACTGCCAGATGGAGCCAAACCTGATTATAATGCCATGAGAGTAATGTCTGAATTTGCATATCAAGCAATATTGGAAGGTATTTCAGATGAAAAAAAATATTGGAGTGCCACTATATTTGTTGATACAAACGACACACTCGTAAAGTGGGAGTTTCATAGTTCGGAAAATGATATTCCTTTACTTGACGAAATTTTTGTTTCCTGGAAAAGTCTTGATCCATTGGATAATGAATATAAAATTTTAATTAATAAATTATATGCATTTGAAAAAGAATCTCTAAAGACATTAGCAACTATTACTACACAAATGAAATTTATTCAGAAAAAACAGTCTGATCTAATATCCTATACAAGTATAACGATGGGTTACCTCGGTGTATTGGAACAAGAATTAAGACATTTAATTTCCTTATATAAGACGGGTAAACAAAAAAGAATGATGCTTAGAGAAATTTGTGGGTACCTAAAGGATAAAAACATAGGGGAAATGGATCGACAATTCATTTCAAGACTAGAAACTCTTATTCCATTAAGAAATAGAGCAGCACACGGAGAATTTATTTCGAAAGATGAATTCCAACCTGTTCAAGAAATTTTACTTAATGGTCAAGGTTATGAAATTATATCATGGGCAAAATTAGATTTAAAAAGAGCCCTTCTATCTAACTAGAATGGGATTGTTCCTCGATAATCTGTGTTAATCAGCTCATACCTTAGGCTAAACCATATTGACCAATTTTAAGGTTGTAAAGCAAAAACTCTTGATAACTGAAAAATCAGTAATACCAAGGGTTTCCGTTAAATGGATGACCTGTGAGGGACTTGAACCCCCGACCCCCGCCCTGTCAAGGTCTAGTAATATATTATTTCTCGTATCTAAACACATTATAAAGTTACTTACTATTTTTATATAAAATATAATAAATTTACACTTTATTGAAAAACACTATAATATAGATAGATAAATTAAAAGGGGAATATATAATAATGAAGGCTCAACTACATATTAAACATTATAAAAGCAGCTTAGAAGGCATTAATCTTAAAGCTAAGTACTTAGATTGGCAAGATATGATAGTACAATTAAAAAAAGATGGTGATATTGGAAAAAATGCTTGTTTTGAGCATTTAAATAGAAATTATGCAATAGGACTTATTAAAAAAGATAATTTCGAAAAATATTTTTACTCCACATGTAAAATTCAAAATAAAGATTCTTATCTTAATCTAAAAAAACAAATAAACAAGCACTTAAATCCAAAATGGGATGAAATGATTTCTAACCTATATTATTCATCCCCTCAATACATATACAATTATTTAAAAGTCGATAGATCTAGAGGGATTCGTACAAAACAATCTTGGGAACGAAAACAGGATAGTGAAAGTGTCATTTTAGAAAATATCAGTAAGTATATGTTTGAACATAAATTATATGATTGTAAAGTTTTCATTTATTCTCAGAAGGAACCCTGTTTAAATTGCGAAATGATATTCCAACAGTTTATTGAGAGGCACTCTTTAACAGAATTCACTATTTTTTATCATCAAACTAATTACGAGATGCTACCATCTAAATATAACTGGAGATTTGTATAAAAATGAAAAAGAATGAAAATATTTTTGAATATATTAATGCTAAGGAAAAAGAATTAAAGCTTAATAACCTATTTACAACTGAAGAGTTAATACAATTAACAAATGATAGTTTAAATAAAAATTTAAAGAAATATACTAATAATCACACGCAAGCTATAGATCGTACAATCGATGATTTATATTTAATGTATACAGAAAGTGTTAAAACACGATATATATTGGTTGCAGTTTGTACATATAAATTATTAAAGATCACTGCCTCTAATTTATTTTTACCTTTCCAAGATAGTCAACTTTCTAAAGAGAAAAAAAAGAAAACAAAATCTGTTCTAACTTTTTTTAACGATTTAACCAACATTCAAATGGAGAACGCTATATCCAATGCCTCACAGGATAGTAATCGAGATGATAATGAAGTACTTAAATCTGAATATATGGTAAAGCTCGTGAATGAATTACTATTTCTATCTCCAGTAAAAATGAGTAAAAGTTTCAAAGAATTAAATGAACAAATATTACAAATAATCGATTAAATCTTTAAACATCTCAAATATAAAATGGATATTAAGTAATTCTTAATCGTTTTCATTATGAATGGCTTAGAGGAGCGCTTCAAAATTTAAAATTTGAAACACTTCTCTAAGAGTATTTAAATTTTAGGAGAGAGAATTTCAGTTTCTATAATATCGTGTAAAGCTTTACTTAGAATATTATATTGAAACTCTGATGCTTCTTTGGTTACCAAGACCCTTACATCGTAATTTTGAATTAAGTTAGGAAAATCTAAATGCAACTGTTGCAGATATAATTCATTATATATTCTAGCTTTTAAAATATTCTCTTGAATGAAATCTTTGTGTTGATTATAGATAGATTTTAATCGAAACAGTTTGATATTATTATTAACCTTTTTATTAAGTATTTTCTCTTCAGGTGTAAGTGATAGATTATTAAATATGTTTTTTGGAGATATAGTGATTTCAAAATTATTAGTTTCGCCTAAAATAGCATCAACATAGTTTATTTTATTTCTTTTCTTTTTATATTTTTTAAATTGTCGAGAAAAATAAAATTGATTATTAATTTCTGTGTCAAATGGGTTAAAGTGAGTTGAAAATGAAGTTTTTCTCGAGTGTTTTAAAGACTGATTACAAACTTTGCAACTAGGTACTAAATTATATAACGACATAGAAAATATAGGAAATTCATTTTTGGGAATAAAATGATCAAGCTCAGCCCTTGAAGGACCTCCTTCAGTTTCAACATTTGTAGAATGGATAGTTAAAGTAAATTGTGCATTGCAATATGGACAAACTTTTATTCGAAGAAGCTTTATATATTCATATGCGTTCCAACGTTTCTTTTTTTTGTCAATTTCAATTGAATATCCTTTACTAAAGCGTTTATATTCATTTTCAAATAACGTTTTCAAATTATTAGAAATTTCTATGTATTTATCTTCTCCTACATCTTCGAAAAATTTCGGAAAATAATAACTAAAAGATTTTTCGTAATTTTCCATTTCTACAATATTTGCAGTTGCAATTTTTTCAATATTAGTATACAGAAAATAATAAAGAACTTTACACTTTTTTAAATATCTATATTCATCTGTACGTCTAACAGACATAGAAATGAGTTCGATATATTTATCCCGTTCTTTTCTTAATTTTTCCTTTAAGCAAGTTGCATTATTAGGGCTATTATTACTAATGTATTCAAGATGATACTTAAGTGCATCTGGTTTCATTTCTAGATAAATCATTTTTACTTTTCTCCTTGCATTTTCTCCAAAGTTTCCAAGCGACTTTTTAAGAGTTGAATTTCTTCTTGAATCATTAATTGTGTAGGCTTAATTAATTTTAATTGTTGCTCATAAAGTGAAATTAACTTTTGTTTTAATAAAGGCTCTCCTATTAAATGAATTTTCTTTCTAATATCAGTGCTATTTTCAAGAATATACTCCGGAGTGTTATTTATTATTTCATCTGCTAAATCATTTATCTTATTTTTGGCGAAATCCCCCATAAGACTCCCTTTTAAAAAAAAGGAATGCGTATATAAATAATTAATATTGGCTCCAAATGTATGATATACATCATCTAAATAATTTTTAGAATCAACATTATCTTCACCATTATTCTCTAAAAATAACACTCTATCCATAGTTATATCAGACAATAAAAATGGAGAATGTGTTGTTAAAATAACCTGAACAAAAATTTTATGTTGTTCAAAAATTTTATTTAAACATTCAATTAAAATAGTAATCCATTCCTTTTGCCATTGAGGGTGAAAATAAAGTTCTCCTTCATCAATTAATATAAGTACTAAATTGGGTATAGGGGCCTTTTCTATTTGTTTAGCAGCATTAAATATTCTTGAAAACATACTGAGTAGAGCATATTCCCCACTACTCAAACTGTACCATTCTAGGCTACCCAGTTCCATTTTTTGCCATTTTGTGAAAATATCTATTAATGGTTTTGGTAGCTGTTTAAATAAATATTTTATTGAAAAGATAGATTCTTCAGTATGAATTGAATCAATAAATACTAAATTAAATAGTTGATTGCATTCATCTTCTAAACGTTTAAGAAGTTGTAAAGTAGTGTTTTTACTTAAAGTAATTTTACCATTTTTATTATTATCTATAATATTTAAACTGACAATATCCTTAAAATCTTCAATTTTAAAAGCAGGGTTGGTTTCTAATTGTTGCATTATAGTCTGTAAAGCATTTATGAATTTTGAATGTAATCCCCATAACCCCATATTTGGATGACTTGATTCCATAAAATCTAATATTGTATATATATAATATAGTAAAATTGATTTTGCATAATGTATATAAAAACCTTTAATTGTTGACTTATAACATTTCTCGTCAAATTTATCTTTAAATAATAGCTTTATGAATTTATATTTTGTTATTTCATTTATAACCTCTTTAAGTGTTTTTGGTAGACTATCTAGTATTGTATGATTTTGATTTATTCTTAAAATAATTTCTTTAGGTATATGAAACCTTGAAGCAAAGGAATGGTCATTGAAAACCACCGCAAATTCAACTTGCATTGTTAATTCTTGAGCAAAGAAATCGTATATATCATTAGATCTTCTTAATAAAATATTGGTTGTATAATCGTTGCTTTCTCTAATTCGTTGATGGTTAAAAAGATTACTAACATAACGAACATCGAATACATTTGAATAGTAGAGAGAATTAATTTTTGGTAAGCCAATGTCTAGTACACTAAACCTTAATTTTGGCGAGTTAATTTTTATTTTATGTGGTGCTTTATATGTATATATTCCATTTTCTTCATAAATTATTAAATAGTCGTTTTTGAACTTATTAGACACTATATCTCTTATCGCTTCTAAAATAGTCGTTTTACCTGTTCCATTTTCTCCGACTATGGCATTAATATCAATCTGCATACCTTTCTCTTGAGAAACATTATAAAATTCAGAAATATAGTAATTATCATCTTTTACATGAAGAGTATTTGTTTCCTTTTCAAAAGAGAAAAAATAATCACTCCCTAAATTGAAATCGACATTAATTCTTTCTTGTAACTTTCCAATCCAAAGATAGACTAATTTCAAAATACTTTACCACCTTTAATTTTTAAATTTATTATATTTATAATAAAGTGAAACTCATATCTAGAGTATAAATTTTGTAGGCAAATGATTAATGGTTATCATTTTTCTCAAATCTGCCCTACTTGGATTTTTCATAATAACATAGGACACAGGATTGTCACACTCTCTCTATCCGAGAGATATTTCTAAGGAATATCTCCATTTTGTATTAGCACCCAGAGGCGGATTTTTTTAATCTTTTAACATGAAGTCCAAAAAAAGTATTGAATCTGAAAAACCTATTTCTATTTTCACTTTACTCTTCACTAATACTACAAACAAAATGGTATGAATGTCTAGTTCATTCCCCTAGTAATTAGTTCATGATGACTATAAAAGGCTAGTAACCTAAAGAGCGTTTTTATCTCTCGTTGTATCTTGCAAATATTTATTTTTTCTTGTAAAAACAATGTTGTAGTTTGCTGGATTAAAACTGGTGGATTTTCAAACTCTCTCACACAAGCATTACGAGAGCCTTTATAATCACCCCACGGCTCTAGATTACTATGTTTGATGTATTTTTTTGAATCTGCAATTTCACCTAAACTTAATGTTAGTGGTCTACGGATTCGATATTTATCTAAAGTTATACCTTCAATTTTTTGAAACTTTTAGACGGTTGGAATTCATCGAACCTTCACATATATTCCAATTCATCACATGCTAAACTAATAACAAATAAATTAGTTTTTTCAAATTGTAATCGCAATGGGGCAAGGAAACCATTTTTTCCTTCTTTCAAATATTAGAAGTAATTCCTGTTTATATTCCAGTAAAAAGGTGCAATGGAATAGTTCTGCATTATAATACAGATATTTTCTAAGTAACTGTATAACGAAATGAATGAGTGATTGTCTTAGAAAATAAAACTAATTTCGTCTGAGAGCAAATCTCAGACACTCGAAAAAAGCATCTCTTCGATTGAAAAAGAGTAGGTAGAACAAACATTCTATGATAAACTATAAGTAAAGATAATTTAGAGTTATCGGCATGGAAAAAGGATCTTCGACTGAAAGATCCTTTTAGCTGCTTGTTCAATTAAAAAATGGTTCGATTGTTAAAAAGAAGAACAATTTTGTCCAGTAAACATCTTTTTTGTTCATTACAAAGAACTTTGTTGTTACAAAACACTTTAAAGTCGTCTTTTTTTTGATATTGCTATTAAGATTCTTTAAAAACCGAAGGCTTTTTAGTGCACTCGGATTTTAGCTTGGGTATTTCGGATGTTTTCCTTTTTGCAGATCGTTAATGGTTAAGCTAAAATCCATCTGGAGGTGGGGATAGTCTTTAAAGCCGCGCCAGTCCCCTCCCCATTGAAAGCCCAGCTCTTTTGCAATTTCTGCAACCTCAAACCAGTCTGATTGACCATTTCGGTTTCCATCATATTCAGTATCCCAGATCACATTACCATTCTCGAGTTGAAGGGCAAAATCGACTGCAAGGCCATAGTTGTGATAGGATTCGCCTCCCTTCATATAAGTAACTACTTTTCCGGGAGTCTTTCTTCCCTTGTCATAAAGTTTATCTTGTTCCTCAAACGAGCGGTAATCATCTGTGATCAGGATTGTAATCCCTTTTTCTGTTGCTTTTTCTTTTAAAATCTCTACTTTCTCAGCTAGAATTGGGTGCAGTTCAGTTGGTAAAATCTTTGCATTTGCTTCGTATTCAACCTGGTCTGATGAGCCAGGATATCCCTTAATGAATAAGAAAGATTGATAGGCGACAAATGCTAAGAGGAATAACAGAAAAAATTTTAGTAGTTTCTTCACAAGTTGTTATCCTACTCCTTCTTAACGTTTTTCGACAAAATCTATTATTATTTTAACGTAAAAAGGACAAGAATTGAATAAATTTAATCTTTAAAAAGACAAACTATCATACTTATAAAATGGGTATGGTGATTCCTTGGTGATTTGGAGGAACAAACATGAATACTCTATACAAAACTAGTTCAAATAAGGAAATGTTATCGGTATTCAAAAAGAATCTTCGATTGGAAGATCCTTTTTGCTGCTTGTTTAATTAAAGCGCCCTTAATTGAGGAACTATTTACTTGTTTGTATAATTTCTGGACTGTCAACACTAAACTAAACAACTTTTTTAAGGTGTTCAAGTTTATATTGAATTGGGCTCGTGTAGTTTAGCGTCCCATGAATTCTAATATGATTGTACCAATGGATATAATCCATTAATTCCAGTTCTAATTCTTCTAAACTATCAAAATGGCGACCTTTGACAAACTCTGTCTTAAAGATTTTGAAAGTAGCTTCCGCTACTGCGTTATCATATGGACAGCCTTTCAAACTTAATGACCGTTTGATTTTAAATGTCGTTAACGCTTCATCCATTAATTTGTTTTCGAACTCATTTCCTCGGTCAGTATGGAAGAGATTAATCTGATTTAAATCGCCATGTATCGAAGATAGTGCTCGATAGACAAGTTGTGCATCTTTGTTTGGACCAGCACTGCAACCAATGATTTCTCGATTAAAGAGGTCAATAAATAAACAGACGTAATTCCATTTTTGATTCACTCTAACGTATGTTAAATCACTTACGACGACAGCTCTTTCTTGCTTCTGGTTAAACTCTCGGTTTAACTCATTTTGAACGGTAGAACGATTACATGTAGCTTTATGAGGCTTGAACTGAGCTATAGTATAAGAAGACACTAATCCCTGCTCATTCATAACCCTTCCGATACGACGCCTTGAAACCATATGCCCCTGTTTCTTTAGTTCTACTTTGATTTTACGTGTGCCGTAATTCTGTCGATTGGAACGGAAGATTTCTATTATTTTAGAAGTGAGAACATCTTCAGATGCTCTTTCTTTTACTTCATAGTAGTAAGTGCTTCTTGAAAGTTGAAGGACTTTACACATGGCTGATATCGAGTATTTGTGCTGGTTATTCTTATCACATTTACTTTCGTCCTAGTATCAGCGCAGCTTGTTTTAAAATGTCGTTCTCCATTTGTAACTGTTTTAATTGCTTACGGAGCTCTATTAGTATTCGTCTCCCTCCACTCTTATCGATGTAATGTAACGTTCACTCCTATAAAGAAATCGTTCCTAAAAATACTCCAACAAAGATAAAGAAAATGCCTAAAGACCACTTTTATGGAGATCACTCAGACTAATACCTGTAAGCTGTATTAATAAATACGTAGATTCTAGGTTGATGTTTTTCACGCTTACATCTGGCACGTTCTTTTAAACTGATAAAATAAGCGACTACGACAACGTAGAGTAAACTGATAATCATACCTGGTAACATTTGAAGATATAAGTCTGTCGGATTAAGTAGTGTCTTTGCTGCTTCATACGGAAGCTGTAACTTTGATGAGCCTCTGGAGAGCTCGCTATCTTTCATGAGAAGGTACTAAGGTAAAATATCCCTTTATCGAAACGAAACCATCTTCGCATTTTCATGGTAAATGACGATATAGCAATGAGGTGCTGCACGTCCTAATTTTCAGATGGAGTAATTTTATCCGAATGATGAAGGAGACGAAATGCTATTTGTCCATGAAGAATTGGCAAAAGTGAAAGTATTTCTGAGAATTACACTTCACCCTCGGTGATTATCGTGTTATGCTTGAATCAAAAGAAGCACGATTTTTGATTCTTGAATCTAATTCAGCTATTGCACCTCCAACACGTTACCGAAACGAATTTGGAAAATTACTTGAGCATTCTTCTTTTTGCGAGCGCGATTTCCGAATTCCAGAAAAGTTAGTGCCGAAAGGTGAAAAAAAGGAGAATTTGAAGTTCGAGTTCGTGCACAAGGAATACTTACTTCCTACTATCTTGAATACTTTAAATGAGTTATCTCGATATATAAGATCTATATTAAGGATGATAGTATATTCATATATTCTAACGAGGTTCATCTGGAAATATTATTTTAATCCCTCTGCTTTTCATTGCCATCAATAATCGTTTTTAAATGCTGCTGTTCTTCTGGTGTTATCTCTAACCACCTAATAATCGTTGCATTCTTCAAATTATACCCTGCTCCGAGATATCCCTTAGCTATTATTGCCTCTTCATTAGGCCTTCTCAGCGCTTCTCTCATCGCTCTCTCTACCTCACGCTTCCGGCAGCGGCTCCTTAAAATTCGCTGTTAAACTCCATCATTCATTTGGTCTAAAGACCCTCTTAAATCATAATCGCGCAACTCCGCAATCTTAACTAAATCTAATAATCTAGCATAATGAAGACTGCGGACATTATGTAAATGAACAACCTTTGATTTACGCCCTGGCCTTTTTGATGTATTTTGTCGTGCTAGGGTTAACTCTGGTAAATATTCTGCCTGCAACTCTCGCAGTCCATACCGATAATCATGTCTATAATCGACAAATACCTCTTCGCCATTTTTTGAATTCACACTGCCAGCTATCCTGAAAACGCGTGTTGAATCGCTTGATTTCTTATCAGCCCCAACATATTCTAACTGCTCATAAAAATAGTTCTGAACAGCCTTCCCCAGCGGCAAATCTTGATCCGGTACAGGTTCAATCAGCCATACACAAAAGACCACGATCGGAAAATATAATAAAATTCGGAGGTGGAATGTTCACCTGAAATACTTCTAAATTCAACTTTTCCGCCATCCAATGGAAATCATAATTCAAGTTATGACAGTCTATATCGACGTATAAAGCTCGTAATTGCTTTATATTTGCTCCCATTAGCTCAACAAGATACTCATTTCTAATCCATATTGTTTTTAATGCTCGTTTTTAATTTTCGGAGATGGTTGGGAATTATATACTTTTGAATATGGAGGTACAGATCGGGTTAACCATATATTTCCGCCAATCATGGAATTATGTCCAATTTTTGTGTCTCCGCCAAGAATTGTTGCTCCTGCATAGATAACAACATTATCTTCAATATCAGGGTGTCTCTTTACACCTTTTATTGGATTTCCTTGTTCATCAAGAGGAAAACTTTTAGCACCTAAAGTTACCCCTTGATAAATCTTTACATTTTTACCTATAGTACAGGTTTCACCAATAACTACTCCTGTTCCGTGATCAATAAAGAAATACTCCCCAATTGATGCACCAGGGTGAATATCGATTCCTGTTAACTGATGTGCGTATTCTGACATTATTCTTGGAATGATTGGTACACCTAAATTATATAGTTCATGAGCTATCCTATGTATGCTTATTGCTTCAACTGAGGGATAACTAAGAAGTATTTCTTCAGTTGAAATGGCTGCAGGGTCTCCATTATAAGAAGCTTGAATATCTGTTTGAATTTTTTTACGGATTTCCGGAAACTTATTTATTAGCTGAATAACAATTTCACCCGCTCTAATTTTACAATCGGTATTGATAGTATGTAGATTATCTTTTACACTACTTTTATTTATTAGTACTTTTTCAATTAAATCTCTTAAATCTAAAGCTGATGTCCTTAATTTATTACCGATAATAATATTAACTCTTGTCTCATCAATTGGGTATTTATCATAAACACCCGGAAAAAGCGCAGAACGGAAATTATGAAGTATCTTATAAATAGTTTCTTTCCCAGCAAATCCTATTGTCTTCTCGATAAAAAAATAGTTTTTATTGATGTCTTCAAGTGATTTTGCAATGTTAGGAATTTCATTATTTAACCAATCGTTTAGCTTCATGTCCCTTTATACCTCCCCAAAAATCTTTATTTGTCCATAGGGACTATACAAAGAAAGAATTAATATCTTCATAACCTTTAAACTTGGTTTTACTCTATTTTAAACCTTGATTGGTATTGGCAACAATCAACAATCCGGTTCTGGTGCAAAAACTTCAAAATATCTGCAAGTATTCTCTCAAACTTGGACATACTGATACTATTACTCTAAAAAAAGGACGTGATCAGTATGGAAAAACAAAATCTATTCAAGTGGAAACATTATCAACCTGATATTAATTGCACATAAAAAATCGTCCTTTCTGAGTTTGTTGTTGTGGTAACTTACATTCTACTAGAAAAGACGATTTTTTTATATTCATTTGGTGATATGAAAAGAGGGTTGCCCTCAAAAGTCATTTTTTAATGACTTTTGGGACAGCCCCTTTCTTATTCAAAATAACGTACTAACTTGCCGTTTTTACTTTATTAAGACTAAAGGGGTCATAACTTTTTGATTTTTTAATCTTAATAACTTCGATACTTCGTTTTTATTACATATACTTTGAATTCTCTTTATTTTTATAGTAAAGCGAATCTCTGAATATTGGCAGTACCTCATTATCTAGGAATGCATCATGCCATTAAATTTTCACTTAGAAATTTCAATCAATAAATCACCTGTACTAATTGCTTCACCATCTTTTACATAAATACTTTGAATCGTTCCAGAGAATGGTGCTTGAACAGTCGTTTCCATTTTCATTGCTTCTGTAATAATCAGATGATCGCCTTGCTTCACTTGATCACCTTTTTCCACGACTACTTTGATGACTGTTCCAGGCATTGTTGCCCCGATGTGATTTCTATTTTTTGTATCAGCCTTCACTTTAGTAACAACAGATGATTTAATACTTTCATCCTTAATTAGCACTTGGCGTGATTGACCATTTAATTCAAAGTAAACAACGCGTGTGCCATCTGGCATCGGTTCACCTAATGAGACAAATTTAACAATTAACGTTTTCCCTCTTTCGATTTCGACTTCGATTTCTTCCCCTAGTCTCATACCAAACAAGAATGTTGGTGTATCAAGATTTGAAACATCATCAAAAGTCTCTTGCTTTTTCATATATTCTAAAAATACTTTTGGATATAAAGCATAGGCAAGCACATCCTGATTAGATGGTGTACGACCAATTTCTTTCGCTAATTCTTGTTTTAATGCATCCCAATCAACCGGTTCGAGTAATTCGCCTGGTCGAACAGTAATCGCTTCTTTCCCTTTTAAAATCACTTCTTGCAGTTCTTTCGGGAAACCTCCTTCTGGTTGTCCTAGAAAACCTTCAAATAATTCAATAACTGAGTCTGGGAAATCAATTGTTTTCCCTTTTGTTAACACATCTTCTTCCGTTAAATTATTTTGCACCATAAATAGCGCCATATCACCGACAACTTTAGAAGATGGTGTTACTTTTACAATATCACCAAACATCACATTTACGAGGCTGTACATTTCTTTTACTTCATCCCAACGATCGCCAAGCCCAACGCCTTTAGCTTGTTGTTGTAAATTACTATATTGACCACCAGGCATTTCGTGTTTATACACTTCAGTATGTGGTGCATTCATGCCACTTTCAAAGTCACGATAGTATTTACGCACATCTGCCCAATAGTGAGATAATTGCTCAAGTGACTCGATTTCAACCTTAGGCTGTCTTTCATTTTCTTCTAGTGCATAGTATAAAGTCTGCGCACTCGGTTGAGATGTTAGCCCAGCTAACGAACTAATTGCCGTATCAACGATATCAACACCTGCCGCAATGGCTCTTGAATACATAAACACACCGTTACCACTTGTATCATGAGAGTGCAAGTGAATCGGAAGAGAAACTGTATCCTTCAACTCGGAAATTA
Organism: Peribacillus sp. Hz7; assembly: GCF_042136355.1. NCBI lineage: Bacteria > Bacillati > Bacillota > Bacilli > Caryophanales > Bacillaceae > Peribacillus > Peribacillus sp. Hz7. Next base: position 14,626 of record NZ_JBHHJV010000031.1, on the reverse strand, counting down.
AACGATAGGCTGCTTCAGGTTTTAATAAACCAGCCATATCTTTAATCGCTAAAATATGAGCCCCAGATTGCTCTAATTCTTTAGCCATATCTTTATAGTACTGAACATTGTATTTTGCTCGACTTGGATCATTGATGTCCCCTGTATAACAAATCGTCGCTTCTGCAAGTTTACCAGCTTGTCGAACCGCATCGATAGAAACTTCCATACTTTTCACCCAGTTTAAGCTATCGAAAATTCGGAATACATCAATACCTGATTCTGCTGCTTGTTTAACAAAATCGCGAATTACATTATCTGGATAGTTTTTGTACCCAACAGCATTTGACGCTCTAAACAACATTTGGAAAAGCGTATTAGGTATTCTCTTTCTAAGTCTTTCTAGTCGAACCCAAGGATCCTCATTAAGGAAACGGTATGCTACATCAAATGTCGCTCCGCCCCACATTTCCATTGAAAATAGGTTAGGAAGTAACTTTGATGTTGGCTCAGCAATATTTAATAGATCTTTCGAACGAATTCTTGTTGCAAGTAATGATTGGTGAGCATCACGGAAAGTAGTATCGGTAAGCAATACTTCTTTTTGTTGTTTAATCCATTCGACAACACCCTCTGCACCTTGCTCGTCTAAAATATTTTTCGTACCTGCTACAAAAGGAACATGTTTTACATTTGGAATAGTTGGTTCATCAAATACTGGTTTTTTGCGTTTTTCAATACCCGGAAAACCATTTACCGTTACATTTCCAATATAAGAAAGCATTTTTGTTCCACGGTCTTTTCGTTCGGGAAAATCAAATAACTCAGGTGTTGTATCAATAAACGATGTATCATATTCACCCGTTAAGAACTTTTCATTTTGAACGACATTTTCAAGGAACGGAAGATTCGTTTTGATACCACGAATTCTAAATTCCCTTAAGTTTCGTAACATTTTAGCTGCTGCTTTTCTAAATGATGTTGCATGTGTAGAAATCTTCACAAGCAATGAGTCATAATAAGACGTAATCACTGAACCCTGGAAGCCATTTCCTGCATCTAAACGAACCCCGAAACCACCACCTGAACGATATACATTGATTCGTCCAGTATCTGGCATAAAGTTATTTAAAGGATCTTCCGTTGTTACACGAGATTGAATTGCATACCCATGTGTTTTAATATCCTCTTGCTGCGGGATACCGATTTCACTGCTGTGCAGATTATGACCTTCCGCAATTAGAATTTGTGATTGAACAATATCTATATCCTTGACTACTCCCACAGCTGAAGCAGTGGGATTCCCACCCCAAAGCTCGTTAAATAGATTTTTCTTTCACAGAATCCATTTGCCGTGAGTTTTCCTATGTCATACGAACCTTCGGTTCGCAAAGAAGTTCTAATCTCTAGCGAACTTCGTTAGGCTATCCCCGTGTGCCCCACGGTTAAGAAATGAATCAACCAGTTTCGTCCATTTCTGAAAGGATTCGCAGCCCTTCGGCCAAGATGTTTTGAGCAGCATTGTGGTCCCTGTCGTGTATGATATGGCATTTTGGACATTCCCACTCACGAATAGCCGTATCTTTTACTTCTTTGTTTTTATAGTTATACGTATGGCATAACTGAGAAGAAGCATAGTTAGAACCTACAACGACAAGTGTTTTATCATACCATTTGCACTTATAGGTTAACATTCTCCTGAATTTGTACCACGAAGCATCGGAAATCGCTTTTGCCGAATTCCCATTCTTTAATAGATTTTTTACGCGAATATCTTCAATGCTAATTACTTGGTTTTCGTGAACCAGCGTTGTAGATAGTTTTTGCAAAAAATCTTCTCTGGCGTTTGCGATTTTTTCGTGAACTTTCGCTACTTTTTTCTTTTGTTTATACCAATTTTGACTGCCCACTATTCTTCTAGAAAGAATACGTTGTTCTTTTTTTAGCGTTTCTTCTAATCGATAGAAATGTTTAGGATTAGGTATCACAGTACCATCAGAAAGAGTGGCGAAGTTTTTTAGACCAACATCAATTCCAGTCTCAAACATACTCAATTGAGTGGGCTCTTTTTTGACTTCACATAGAATAGAAATAAAATACTTCCCAGAAGGCGTTCTTCGGACGGTTGCATTCATAATTTTGCCATCAATCTCTTTCGATTTAGCAAAAAGAACTTTCCCCACTTTTGGTAGAATAATATAATTTTCATCTACAATGCGTATGGTTCCTACACCTTTGTTGTAGTTACACTTTGATGTATAAGATTGAATATCATTCTTTTTGGATTTGAACATAGGTCTGCCTTTTTCTTTTTTATAATAGGCATCATAGGCTTCCCCCAAGTACTGAATAGCGTTTTGAATAGCGGTAGAATCCACTTCTTTTAACCACGGAGTAGTTTTCTTAAATTGAGTATGATCTTTCATAGAAGTGTTGGCGCTAAATCTTGGTCCTTTCCATTCGTTTGAAAGAAGTTGGCCGTTTTGAAACATTTCCTCTGTGATCCACCATAGCAAGTCTTTTTCTTTTTGTTTTTTTAATGCCAAATTAAATGAATACCGGCAACATCCAATTGTTTTATTGAATTGAATGGCTTGTTCATTTGTTGGATATAAACGAAATTTAAAGCCCTTATGGTAGGTATCGCTTTTTTCTTTTACAACATCCACTTTATCCACCTCCTTCACGAACGTTAGTTCCCATTATTATACAATAATGAAAAATAAAAAAACAAGAGAAAACTCTTGTTTAGAAGCTTTATTCATTTCAGATACTTGAAGCACCACAAATCTTCGATTTTTTGTGGCGCTCCGTATCTGACCTCACTTTCATCCCATCCCTAAAGGGGGGTGCTAACGCACCGTAATGGGCTTTCTCGTTCGGAAAGTTCTGTAAACTATGTTTATAAAGGAATGAAAGATACAGCTAAATTAGAAACTGCTGCCGTTAGAGCCAATGAGGGTGAAACTGGGGCTAATATAAGGTAAAGACGTGGGCAACCCGGTATTTTTGGCATAGAGGGATACGGTTTAGGGCAGAGGACATGCCGCACACGAAGACAGCGATGTATAGCAATGGAGAGGGCAAGGAATAGACAAAATGGAATAATATAGATTTTCCGTTTTCTACTTGACATTATTCGGATGGTGACAGGCACTCTTTAATTGTAGACCTGGATACGAAAATTTCAAGGGATGGCTACAAAATTTTTTGATAAATACCTTTACTGGTTAAGGTGGCTTTAATTAGGAAAGCAACCTATGATGAATGGAAAATGCATTGGATGCTGTATTTAAAACACGAATATTTATAAAGAACCAGAATACTATTTTGGAAGGATTATAACGGGAAAATAAAACTATTTTAACCAAAAGAGGGTGGGAAATACATGGGATCCATTGGAAATTACTATCGTATTTTAGACGTACCCTATGATGCAACCTTTAGTGAAATTAAAGAAGCTTACCGAAAAAAAGTTAAAGAAGTACATCCAGATAAAGACAAAGGGAACGCTGAACAGTTTAAAAAAGTTAAAGAAGCATACGAAATTCTTGCAAATGTTGAAAAAAGAAAGAGGTATGACGAACTCCTTTTCAAAAAAACTCATGACTTCACACATAATCTAAAACAGGATGCTCCTGCTAAAACGAATCCTTCCATTAAAATAATAAAGATACCGAAAAAAAATCAAAAACAGGTTACCCTTTCACCTGTATTCATAAAAGCGGGTCTTATTTTAATTGGAGTTTTAAGAAAGACATATTTAAATAAAAAGAAATAGTGAAAAATAAAAAACTCATTTAGATGCGTTACGGTGAACCGTACCATAAGTAAGCACAAATTTACTTTTAGTGAAAATTTTGAAGAACAATTCACTGTTCTTGACACTTCTTTTAACTGGTGAATTACTTTCATTAAAGGCTGTTTTTATGAAGTAAATCTTTTTGTTTTTGATAACAAAATGGAAATATTTATTTTTATGTGAATAAGTCGAAAATATATAAAAGTTGTTTAATTTTTGACGTAAGATACTTCGCTATACTAAAAAATATAACAATAAAGTCGTTTGAAAATCTAAGTTTTATTCAACAATAGCGCCCTTTAATGGAATAACTGAAACGGTCCTTATTGTATAAACCACCTGATCCTTCTTCAACTATCGCTACCCGTTACTTGAAGAATAACTTTATGAATTTGTAGTGAATTTCAAATGTTTATCACCTAAGATAATAATGTTTATATTCCATCTTGGGTGCATAACTAAATTGTTGTTTTCATCAAATTCTAAAGCCATATGAATTTCATCATCCTCAGTTGTAAGAATAGCCATTCTTTTATTTTTAATATCTATATACGGTTTTAAACCGTCTGCCATTTCGATTTTCCAATCAAAAAAGTTCATCATTTGCCTCCATTTACTAATTATATCAATACTACCTATAAGAATATTTTGGCCAGGTCTTCTTAAACTAACGTCCTCGGTAGTTTATTTTTTTCTTATTTTAAATAATTTTTTCTTGTTCCATATCTCTTCCGGTAAATGAATTTTCTTAAATCAACATCTTTTAAATTACCGTCATAACACAAAAAGAGTAAAGATTGAAACTTCTTAAAATTCTCCATGACAAAAAGAGCGAATTCTTTTCGTTCGCTCTTCATTTTCATTTTTACTTCTTCTTTTGAAAGGATGTCGTCAAGTTGGTCTTGGTAATAGGCTTTCGTATCTTCCCATTTATCTTTGCGAATCACCAAAATATCCTTACCATACTCCGGCAATTTATCAATAACATGGTCGATATACCCCTCTGACCACATTAACATTTTATCTTTTTCCGGGAGTTCAAGTACCATTTTCAACAATTCCGTTTCGTCCATATCTTTTTGAATGGCATATTTTCCGACCCGATTCATCATACTCACCTCATGTTCGAATTATTTGGTCTTAGTTTGTTAATTTGCATGAATTCATTATTCATTCTAACTTTGTAAAGGAATGTACTTCAACTAACCTCTCCGTTAGCTTAAGTACATTTCTTCACAATCTTCTCTGTATACCAATTACCTTTTTAAGTGTTGTTCCACAATCTGGCCCGATTGTTGAATAACATGACTGGCGTTTTTTAAACAACTTTTTTGTCACTAAACAATAGCACACCATTTATACAGATAAATTATTCTCATTTTAATAATCTCTTGTAGAAAGCTTTTTCCCAGTGCGCCCATGGAACCCATTTTTTAATAAATACAATCGCTTTGATTCCCTTCCCAACCAAAAAACGTAACGGTTCAATCTTTTCTCTTTCACATAGGTCAGCAATCAAATTGGCCACTTCTTGTGGATCCCCATAGTTTGGTACCCCCTCCTCTATTTTGCTTTCAATTGCCCGCATGTATGTAGAATAAGGAGACTCTCCCTTTAATGATTTCTCAGCAACCCTTTTGCCGTTCGACCATATGTTGGTCTGATAAGAACCCGGCTCAACAAGTGCTACCTCAATTCCAAATGGTTTCATTTCCAGTCTCAAACATTCGGTAAACCCTTCGAGAGCGTGTTTAGAAGCTACGTATGGTGATAAACCGGGAAAACCGGTCAGCCCCGATATGCTACTGACGTTGATGATTTTCCCTCTGCCCTGCTCCCGCATGAATGGAAGAACTGCCTGAGTAACGGCAATGACACCAAAAAAATTTGTTTCAAACTGCTCACGATATTCATCTAAAGTCGTTTCTTCACAAAATCCTCCCAAAGCATAACCTGCATTGTTTACAAGAACATCCACCGAATTCCGAGCACTTATTTCCTTTTTCAACGACTCTATCTGCCCAGAATTTGTTACATCTAACGGCAGCACAGTCAGTTGCTCCTTCACTTGTAGAGTTTCAGCAACATCAAAGAGGGCCTGTGTTTTTTCAAGGTCCCTCATAGTAGCAATGACATCAAATCCTCTTTTAGCTAATTCAATTGACGTCAGCAACCCAAAACCGCTTGATGCTCCAGTAACGATGGCTATTTTTCTACTTTCCATTCTCTCCATCTCCTTTTATCCTCTTTCCTAGCTAAAACCACCTGAACATTTCGACCTTAAGAAGGGTCAATCTGCTTAGCTTTTTACTGATTCACCAGGTACAACACGAAAATCACGAATAGTTCAAAGTTTTACCATTTATCTTATTCTTTTAGAAAGCTATATGAACTTTGAAACCATTTGTTGGCTTTATAAATAAAATAATGTCAGGCTAATCATGCTTCCATTTGAATTCTACTGGTTTTCCTACTGATACACGTTCTTTTTAGTTTAGTAGTATCAGTATGTCTAAGATTTAGAGATTCGTTTCAAGTTAACTGAAATTTTTGTAACAGAAGCCACATTACGACATCCTTTCGTAATGGGATTACCAATATATTGAAACAGCCCTGTCATATTTTTCTGTTATTCTAAGTCTACATTAAAAAACAAAGGAGACTATTCATTTGAAAAAAATACTAATGTCCATTATAACGGCAACACTTTTAGTATTTAGTTTTTCCGGAGTTTCATCGGCTGCGAGTACATACCAAGTAAAATCAGGCGATTCATTGTGGAAAATCGCTACAAAATATAAAATTACAGTTAGTCAACTTAAAAGTTGGAATAACCTAAAAAGCAATACAATTAGACCAAAGCAAGTGTTAAAGGTAAAGAAAACAACAACAGCTAAAAAAGCATCTAGTACAACGAAAGCTGTCCATAAAACAATTAAGGTAAAAGCTACAGCATATACCGCAAATTGTAAAGGCTGTAGCGGTATAACAGCAACTGGCTTAAACTTAAAGAAAAATCCTACCGTTAAAGCCATTGCCGTAGATCCAAAAGTCATTCCACTTGGCACAAAAGTTCATGTGGAGGGGTATGGTCAGGCTGTTGCCGCTGATAAAGGCGGAGCCATTAAAGGAAATAAAATTGACGTATTTATTGCTTCCAAACAAAAAGCCCTTAATTGGGGCGTAAAAACAGTCAAAGTAACTGTTTATAAATAATCAAGTAATACAGCTCCTAAAGCATAGCTTTGGGAGCTTTTTTCTGTAAGAATAGTAGAGCCTTTTTAGTATATAGCCAGTCACCCATTGCAGCATTGACAAAGTTCGCCGAATCATCTCTGCTACATGCTTGTTTCCCTTTGGATCAATTAACATGTCACAAGCTTCATAATTAAACAGTCGAAGCTGCAGATAATTCCGAATAAGAAAAAAATGCTATTTGGTTGTTCCTATTTCACTGTACCGTCCTTGAGAGTTCTAGGCAAAGCGTGCTTTTTTCGCAATATGTATGACAATCACTTCTAGAACATTAACAATACAACTAAAACATTCATTTTTAGATAAATGACCCATTCCTCGAATCGTTTTCTTATCTATTTGCTGACGGAAAGAAATCAAAAAGGGTGCCAATCACCATATCCTGATGCTTGACACCCAAAATTACAAACAAATTAATCTATCCTATTCCATTCAATTCGATACAAATCACGTCGTCGATCGCGTAATTGGCGCAGCGAACCAGAATTTCGAGAACGTCTCAGCTTCTCAAGGTCAACGTCACCAACAACGACGGTATCAATGTTAGCATCACATTCTCCTACAATCCCATCCCTCGCAAACTCAAAATCGGAAGGCGAAAAGATTCCAGATTGCGCGTACTGAATATCCACATTCTCAACATGTGTTAAGTTGCCCACGGTTCCAGCAATACAGGTATATACTTGGTTCTCAATCGCACGTGCCTGAGCACAGTAGCGAACACGGAGGTACCCCTGACGATCCTCTGTACAAAAAGGGACAAAAATAATGTTCGCACCCTTATCAACAGCAATCCTTGCGAGCTCTGGAAACTCGATGTCGTAAGAAATTTGGATAGCAATCTTTCCGCAATCCGTGTCAAACACATGAATCTCGTTGCCTTCTGAAATACCCCACCACTTTTTTTCATTTGGTGTGATGTGAAGTTTAGACTGTTTTTCTATCGTGCCGTCGCGACGGAATAGAAAACCGACATTGTAGATATCCCCATTCTCTTCAACGAAATGTGAACCACCAACAATGTTTATGTTATATCGTACTGCAAATTCCGTAAACAGATCGATATATTGATTTGTATAGGTTGCCAGTCGTCGAACTGCCTGATCCGGTCGTTTTTCTTCGAGAAATGATAATAATTGGGTTGTGAATATTTCCGGAAATACAACAAAATCAGATCCGAAATCAGCCGCGACATCGACATAGTATTCAATTTGACGATTAAAATCCTGAAACGAGTCAATCTTTTTCATCATGTACTGAACCGCACAGATTCTAACCGGGAACGATGTGCGATAAATTCGCTTATTCTTAGGACGATAATCGACGTTGTTCCATTCCATCAAGGTAGCCATAGAAGCAGATGCTTTGTCATCTGGCAGATAGCTTGTGTTGATACGTTTAATCGTAAACCCTTGCAGAAGCTGGAAGGACAAAACGGGGTCATAAATACTGTGCTTTTCAACTGCTGCAACATATTCACGAGCCGTCATTTCATTCTTGTGTTTGTGGTAATTTGGGATTCGTCCGCCGATAATGATGCTTTGAAGATTTAATCGAACAGCAAGTTCCTTACGCGCCTCGTAAAGCCGGGCCCCTAGTTTCATACGTCGGTATCCTGGATCGACCATCACTTCAATCCCATATAAATTGTTCCCATTGGGATCGTGATTCGTGATATACCCGTTGTCCGTGATAACGTCCCATGTGTGCTGGTCATCATATTCTTCAAAATTGACGATTAAACTTGAACAGGACCCTACAATCTTATCCTCATATTCCACGCAAAATTGACCCTCGGGGAAAATTCGAATATGACTTACCAATTGCTCCCGCTTCCATGGCTCCATGTTAGGGAAGCAAACTTTCCCTAACTCTATAATTTCATCAATGTCTTCAATTCGTATGTTGCGAATGATTATTTTCTTCTCGTATTTTGACAAATCTGTCTCTGACACGTTCTCACACCCTTGCTCTAGTTGTAAAGCTATGTAGTTTCCTTGAAAATATTCTTCTATTTAAATGTCATTTTCATTTATGATTCCCTTTAATTACATAATTAATGATACATATTAAAAATCGATCCTAGTCAAAATTTCCATTTTCCCCTGAACCTTGCGAATGAGTGATCTCTTATATAAACCCCATCTACTAATACCTCCCATTCTGTGACATCATCTTTTTAGCAAAAGTAGTAGGATGATGCTTACTCCACTCCTTATGTCATTCACATTGTAAGGAATAAATACGTTATTAAGCGTACACCTGGTTTAATTCTTTGTCACGTTAAACGAAAGACTGTAAGATCAGATTTTTCACTAAAGTATATACAAAAAAACACAAAAACCCCAAAAGCCGTTTATGAGTTATAAACAGCTTTTTGTGTTATCTTATGTTGTCTACTGCGCTCATAATAGATGTTACGAGCGGCTTTATTTACTAGTCAAATGTTGTGTGAACCCGAGAATCTCGTTCAACGAAATCTAAGTTACTTTAAGTGAATAACTTCACATACCTATTAAAGAGAACGTTTTTTCTATTATACAAGCCAATAGCTTATAAGATTTCCAACCATGTTTTCACTGCTGTAGCCAAGATCAAAATCCCCATAATGACTTGCAAAACTTTTGTATTAACTCTTTTTCCAACATTGGCTCCTATCGGTGAAGCAATCAAACTTGCAACAACCATGATAATAGAAGGTAGAATTGCCACTTGTCCTGTTGAAATTTTTCCAGAAACAGCTCCAATTGATGAAATAAGTGTAATAGCTAAGGAAGAAGCAATGGTCATTCTTGTTGGGATTTTTAAAACACTAAGCATGATTGGTACTAACAGAAATGCTCCTCCTGCACCTACAATACCAGCCCCAATCCCCACAAAGAAAGCAAATAGCGCCGCAAACCACTTGTTAAATTTCACCTGTTCTAAAGGAATATTGTCAATTCCCTTTTTCGGTATAAATATCATGATAACAGCGATTAACGCTAAAATTCCATATACGATGTTGATTCCGCTTTCAGGCATGTGAGTGGAGCCTATCCCCCCAATAAAGCTTCCAATCAAAATACTAACTCCCATGTAGGCAATAAGCGTCTTATTTAAATAGCCACCCTTAAGGTAAGCCAAAACACCACCAAGTGTTGCAAAGAACACTTGAATAGCTGTAATTCCTGAAACTTCATGTGCGGTAAAGTGACCAACGCCTAGCATGACTGGAATATATAACAACATCGGGTAGTTGATAATGGCTCCACCTATCCCTAACATCCCTGAAATAAAAGAGCCTACAAATCCAATTAGGAAGATTATAATCATAAAGCTAATATCCATGTTGTCCTCATCCTCTTTAGAAAAAGGGAACCTTAAATTGGTTCCCCTTATTTTCAACCTTTTTTAATCCAGAATTTTAACATGTCGTTTTCTTCTTCATGTTTCAATAGCTCGTGTCCACCAGATTTAGCCCAGGCTGTTAGATCATTTTTTGCCCCTTTATCAGTTGTATGGATTTCTAATACTTGACCTGGCTCAAGCTCTCCAATAGCTTTTTTTGTTTTCACAATCGGCATTGGACAAGCTAAGCCTTTAGCATCTAAAACTTTTGTTGTTTCCATTTCAATATTTCCTCCTACTTTATAATTAACGAACCGCACAACGATTTGGTCCAATTTCCATTTCTCGTTGTTGATCAATGTCTGGATTGATTTTACCCATATTGGTTTGACGAATTTCTTGATACGCATTTGGCTGTGGTGGTAAGTTTTCAGTTACCATTTTTCTGAATTCATTTTCGTCGTCGATATTTAGACCATGATTTTTCGCAAATAATGTTCTTAATTTTTGAGCCACACTGCCATCATCATTTAACTCATCAATAATCATAAAGTGAGCTGGAAGCACGATTAGCTCTTCTGATAATTCTCTGTAACGTTTATAAAGAGTTTCCCTTAAATCTCCAACCCAGTCTTCTGCCTTACCTGCCAGGTCAGGTCTTCCGATTGAATCGATGAATAAAATATCACCTGAGAGCAAAAACTTTTCATCTACTACAAAGGAAGTAGATCCGATGGTATGACCTGGGGAATACAATGCGTGAATATTAATAATAGTATTTCCGATTGTTACGTCATTACCGTCTTCTAATGGTTGGTAATCAAAGGTTACCTCTGTAGCATCCTTTGGTGGAAGCCAATAAGTTGCACCTGTTTTTTCAGCAATTGTACGTCCACCAGAAATATGGTCCGCATGAAGGTGCGTATCAAATACATGTGTAATTTTCACTCCGATTTTTTCGATAAAATTAAGATAGATATCCGTCATACGTGTCGCATCAATAAGCGCTGCCTCTCCGTTGGAAACAACCATGTAAGATAAACAGCCTTTACCAATTCGTACAAACTGATAGATTTCGCCACCATCATTTAAGTCTCCTATTTTAACCGGTTCTAAATGTTCACTCCACGCTTTCATTCCACCTTTAAGGTAAGAGACGGTTAAACCTGCTTCAGAAAGCATTTCCGCTACCATAACGGAAGAACCTTCTTTCGCGCAAACTACTAAAACCTCTTTATCAGTAGGGATTTTTTCAATAATTTCTTCTACACCATCAAGCAATTCAAAATAGGGAACATTTAAATATTGGAAGTTTTCCCCTTCAATTTTCCAATCTTTAAAGTCATTTTCATTACGAACATCAAGAATAAATAACTCTTCTTTATCAAAGACTTTTTTCGTTACCTCTGTTGAATCCATTATTTTTACAGTCATCTCTCATTACCCCCTATGGTATTAATTTATTTAAAAAATATGCCTAATTAAAAAGTTAAAGTAACATCAGCATCTTTGGCGAACTCTAAAAAGGTTACAGCTCCACCCACTTCAATTCCATCAACAAAATCGTCTTTTTCTAATCCCATTACATCCATTGTCATTTGACATCCAATAAATTTAACACCCATTTCTTTCGCCATTTCAGCTAGCTCTGGAATGGAAGGAACATTAGCTTTTGCAAAACCATCTGCAAAATGCTCTTTCCCTTCTGGCATCGGAAGTTGTTTGTAAGCTTCTTTATGAATTAAGTTTAATCCTTCAAATGTGAAGAAAATGGCTACCTCTTGATCAGTTGCTGCTGCTGCAGTTGCGATATTAAATACTTTATAGGCATCAAATAATCCACCATTACTTGCAATAATTGCTACTTTTTTATTCATTGTTTTTCCTCCTAATTATTTAGTGACATCATCATATTTTCTGGATTAAAACCAATTACCCATTTACCTCAGTTTGAGGTACACCCATTTGTCCTGTCGTTCTTACCAATTGACGCATGATTTCAGGGTTATTTTCTACATTATTTATTGATACCTGTTGTTTTACCAGTCCACCCGCTCATTCCTGGTACAACATTAATTACGTTAGCAAAACCATTTTCCGCTAATTTCTGTGCAGCTAGATCGCTGCGGTTACCTGTTCGACAAACTACAAGAATTTCATCTTGTTTATTTAATTCATTTATTCTCTCTTCCAATTCACCTAATGAAATAGAGATTGCGTCGGGAATATGGTGAAAGGCATATTCTGCAGCTTCTCTAACATCGATTATTACGATGTTTTCATTGGCTTCAAGCCTTTTCTCTAAATCTTCATTATTGATAACATTTGGGTGTTTCTTTTCAGTGGCTTCGTCGTTAGAAGATTTGCGAAGATAATGCTTCAATACTTCACCTTCTTCAATGGTTCCTAAATATTGATGACCTGAACTTTCAGCCCATGCTTTCATGTCCGCCTTGGACCCTTTATCTGTCGCCTGAACTTCTAATACTTGTCCTTCCTCCAAATTATTCATTGCCTTTTTTGTTTTTACAATAGGCATCGGACATGCTAATCCTCTTGCATCTAAAATGACGTTTGCTTTCAAGTTCTCCATTTTAAAACCTCCTGTTTCCATACCTATAAGGGTATTATTTTTGTTAAAAAAATTTATTCAACTTTACCTTCCCAAGCGAGCATTCCACCAGTCATGTTAACCACATTGAATCCATAGCTTTCAAGGAATTGCGTACCACGTCCACTTCTGCCTCCTGAACGGCAAACCATGATATACTCTTTAGATTTATCTAGCTCATGCATGCGAAACTCAATTAACCCTAATGGAATATTTACAGCACCAGGAATTTTACCAGCTTCTACTTCATCCACTTCACGTACATCAATAATATTTAATTTCTTTCCTTGATTTAATAAAGCCTCGACTTCTTTTGTAGTCATTTGTTTCATATTAAAGTCCTCCTTCTATTGTGTTTAAGACCAAGTGCTCATGCCGCCTTTAACATTTGTTACTTGTGAAAATCCCAATTTTTTTAGGATCTTACTAGCCTGCCCACTTCTCATCCCACTTTGACAAATCACAATGACTTCCTTTTCCTTTGAAAGTTCTTTCTCTGCTTTCCCGGCAAGTTGTTGAAGAGGGATATTGTGAAAACCTCTGATATGGTTTCCTTTAAACTCTCCAGGTGTGCGGACATCAATAAATTGTATGTGCTTATTCGTTAATTTTGTTTTCAATTCTGTTGTGGTAATATGGTTTACACCTTTTGTCGGTAAGAACTTCTTGAATATAAACAATAAAAATAGTGCAATAACAAGATAATTTACATAGTCCATTCTATAGTCTCCTTTTTCTGTAAGGGAAAAACATATACCCCTACTAGTTTCTAATTTTCCGTCATGTTACGGCCTCCTAGACATGAACCCTAAACTTGTACCCGTATTGGTATATGAACCCTTAAAAAAATTATCCTTTTTTAATCCAAAACTTTAATACATCATTTTCTTCCTCATGCTTCAACAACTCATGACCACCTGATTTAGCCCAGGCAGTAAGGTCATTGTTAGCACCTTTGTCTGTTGTATGAATCTCTAAAATTTGACCAGATTCAAGCTCATTCATCGCTTTCTTTGTTTTAACAATTGGCATCGGACAAGCTAAACCTTTAGCATCAACTACTTTTGCAATATCCATTGTTTCATTCCCCCTATTAGTCAAATTATATACCCATACGGGTATAATGATATTAAAAATAAAAGAGAGTGTCAACCTTTTTTATCGACTTTTTACTAGAAGATTAACAGCTTCTTGTACTAGTTCTTCCATGCTTCTTTCCTCTTGGTCAGTCGTTGCTTTTTGAACACAATTTACTAAATTGGAACTAACTATAACTCCAATGGTACGATCAACGGCAGTTCTTGCTGCAGATAACTGTGTGATAACCTCTTTGCAATCTTTATTTTCTTCCATCATTCTTAAAATTCCTCTTAACTGCCCTTCAATACGTTTAACCCTATTTTTCATTTGATGATTGAAATCCATTATTTTGACCTCCTTTAACAATTAGTTTCTATTTTATAGGAATTTTCCTTTAATGATAACTTGTAATCATTAATAATTGTATATCCAACAACTCGAAAACCTTGGACTGTCAACACTAAACTAAACAACTTTTTTAAGGTGTTCAAGTTTATATTGAATTGGGCTCGTGTAGTTTAGCGTCCCATGGATTCTAATATGATTGTACCAATGGATATAATCCATTA
>NZ_JBHHJV010000030.1:0-32214 GCF_042136355.1 Peribacillus sp. Hz7 | reverse complement strand
TGAAACTCTTTTTACTCATTATTTTCCCCGTCTCCATGTTATCTCTAGTTGTGTTTCTTAATTATACAAAAAGTACCCTATAGGTAGACTTTTTTTGATGTCTACTCTATAGGGTACACTCTAAAGAGAAATTGGGCTTTTTATATGGGCATTTTCCTGATTCTACCCCTAATATGACTGTGTTCAAGAATATTATTTAAATCGTTCCTATTGTTGGACAAACAAACAAGCGGACAAGCGTTTATTCTCATAATTTATTATAGTTTCTTACAAAAGAAGGGGATAAATTATGAAAGATAAACTCGATAAGCTTAAAAAGGACGAGCATAAACTCGATAAGCTTAAAAAGGACGAGCATAAACTTAATAAGCCTAAAAAGGAAGAGTATAAACTCAATGAGGATAAAAAGAACGTGTATAAACTTGATAAGCCTAAAAAGGACAAGCATAAACAGCCAGGTAATCAAGGATCTATTCAAACTGCATCACTATTCTTATTCAATCAATCTAATGTTTCTTATACAGTTAATGTAGTGGGTATCTTTTATAATGGTGAAACTATTGAACAAGCTACTAGTAGATTCCAAAGAGATGTTGAGATTGCTAATAACATATGGACAATTAACGGAAGAAGTTGCATTAGGTTTAACATAACAAAAGTTATTGCTCCTGGACTACTAGGAAATCCTGATGGGACCCCACGATTTGCTGAATCTATAAATCCTTTAGAGTTACAAGCGAATACAGGTATTATTAATCAAATAATAGAGTTTCATAAACAAGATATTACAAATCCAAACCATACAATATTTGTTGTTTATTTCAAAGGAAATGCTTTTTCTAATGGGAGTATTGGTACTGGGGGCATACAGGGGAATAGTATTGAGTTTGCAAATGGTAATGTACATGGACGAGTTATAATAGCTGATCGGTCAATAAAAACTGTAACGAATGATCCAACGAGGCAGTTTAATACACTCGCACATGAAATTGGACATGTTTTATTCACTAGATTGGAAGCCGGGCAATTTACAACGAATGATCCTTCACCTACAGCCCCTTATATTAATGCATCGAATAAACCTTTCGATGGGTCTCCTGCGAGTCATAATAATAATATAAGGAATACGATGTGGCCTGTCGCTCTTGAGGTCACTAATCCTTTTATGCTTCCTATAATTGACGAAGCACAATGTATACAAGCTAGAAAAAGTCCGTTAGTAATAGTACAAAATCTATTTATGCAATAATTACAGTTTAAACCCTTAGTCTATTTCTTTATACAGACTAAGGGTTTTACTTGTTTCTAATGTAACGAATTGTACCTGGTTATATTTCACTGTATTTCGTTGTATTCTAACTATATACCATCATCTTGGGCAGATAAAATGAACCATTAGTAGAAGGGAAAATGGGGTGATCATTTGGTGATTTATGAGAGGAAATATGATTGGGTTATGATTCCACAATATCATCATAGCTTGCTTTCAGGAGATATTTCTAAAAATTGGGGGATGGGTAATCTAAAGGAAGACAATCGATGGGATGATGTGACCTTGGCTATCGCCCAACATGACTGTGCATGGATTGATTTAGATGAAACGCCTTTTTGGAATGACAGGGCCAAGTCTCCTTATTCCTTCATAGATTTTCCGATAAATCTTCGGATGACGTTTTATACCAAAGGAATTGATCAATTGGAAAGGCAGTCCCCGTATGCCGGATTGCTTTGCAGTATGCACTTTCATTCCTTTTTTGTCGAGTCTAAGGATCTCGCTGCCATTGAATTCGTCAAACAGGAGAAAGCTAGGCAAAACCGTTTGATGGAACAATTGAACCTTTTTGAATCGTGTTCAAAAGAACTTTTACATCTTCACTTTTTGCTGATTCAATTTTGCGATAACCTCTCTTTATATTTGTGCCTGCAAGAACCTGGTACTCCAAAAGCAGAAGAATTCCCTTGGTTTAAAAATGGATTTCCAGAACTCTTTCCGTTCGCGAATGGACGCAAAATTATGGCAGAATGGCTGGATTCGAACCGTGTGTCCTTGCACCCCTTTCCTTTAGCCTCTCCGACTGTTGTATCCGTTCGGACAAAGGAAGTACCAAAAGCAAACATCCAACAATACGGGATTGCCAAAGCCTATAAGGATACAAAATGGACGGAACGAACATTTACGCTGGTCTAAAAAATGTAAGCGCTTTAGTCAATCCCAACAACGACTTACGGAACAAAAGATGAAGTCGCTCTTTGATTTCATCTTTTTCCCTTTTTATGCAGTTCCATGCGTAGAGTAAAGGATAAGAGGTTTTTGTTATTTATATTTATGTTTATGTATACATCGATGTCGATATCGACGTTTATATTTCATTAATCTGCTCCTCTATACTTATGAAGTGATGCGAAAGAGGATGAATTCCTACATGATATTCTTCAGCTTAAAATCTTAAAAAAGTATGAGGAAAGAGCCAGAATCCGAAAATTCTGGCTCTTTCTCTTTATGAAGAGTTACATGTTTTTGGCCGGCGGCTGAAAAAGCTTCTCTCTATATTCTAGATTTTTTGACCAATGCAACTGTCTAAGATGTTTCATGCTAAAAAATACGCATAATGTGCTTATTTTATGGGATAAAAGGACAAGCACGTTTCATTTTTTTTCATAGATTGTAGCGTATCCTAACTTAATATAAAAGAGGAGTTGAATAATGGTTGCCTTATCAATATCAACGTACTCCCTTTAATACGTTACAACAAGTTCAAATGGGTCCGCTAGGTTGTCATGGATTTGCATCAGGTGCCAAAGATTTAGGCTTTAATGATATGCAATTTGGAGAGCCCGTTTTTGCCGTAGAGGATGGCACAGTAGTATTTGTCAGACGAGATGCCATTTGTTTTAGTGAGACAGATCCCAATGATCCAAATATAGTAAGATTGATTGATCGTAGTACAAATACAGTAAGATTGAGTTTTAATCGTAATAATCTCGATGAAATAAGGAGAGCGAGCGAAATGATCCCCCCTGAGTGTGGTGCTAATGAGATAGTAGTCAGAGGTAGTGATGGGTTCTTCACTGACTACGTTCATGTTCTCCCTAGTAATAACTTAGGAGTGGGTTCCATAGTTCAAGCAGGAACTCTACTTGGGGGTGTAGACAATTCATCATTGACAACAGGACCTCATGTTCACCTTACTCGCTATAGACCTAACCCTGATTTTGACCCTAATAACCCTAATGTTAGTCCTTTTTGGCAGAATGGTGGAACTTGTAATTGGACGATGTTTAATGTCGTGGGAATCACTCCTACTCCGCGCAATGGCTGGGTGCAAGATGAAGATAGTGGAAATTGGTACTATTATCTTAATGATATACGCCAGACAAACCAATGGATTCAGACTGGCAACACCTATTTCGAAGTAGATAGTACGGGAGTCTGGACAGGAAGCTATTACTTCTTCGATGATACTACACAGACCTGGTACTGGTGGGATAATTCTACACAGAGATGGTCCTACTGGGATGGTACTACATGGGTACCTCTATAGCAGGGGGAAAAATGTCGTACAGTACAAAAATAGGTCTCTATCAATTAGCTCCTACTAGTGCTTTAATGAACTAGGACAAGCTTTATCAGGAGCTGGACAAGTTCTCCATGATAGAAGCAACCGTATGATTAATCAACCAACTATCGGAAACACCGTATAGATTGACATTTGAACAATGTAATAGAGTAAGGAACCGTTCACTGTTCGTAGAGTGTTAACACAAAAACTAATTTCAAATCAAAGAGAGGATGATTTAAATGCCCCGTAAACATCATCAGGGCAAAAAAGCTCAACACGCTGCTGCCATGGCCTACTACCAATATTTAATGTCTTTTTCCAATAATGATTGCAATTGTCAGACACCTGTACCCCCTACAACACCACCTACTGCGCCGCCGCCACCTACACCGCCTGCAACACCGCCCAATACTCCCCCTACAACACCGCCTACTATGCCACCTAGTTCTCCTTAGTTAAAATGAGGTTAATGATATTTAGTGCTATATAATAACCGGCAGTCTAACTAACAAAATGCGGAAAAAATGTTAAGCAAATTCAGTCTAGTTTCTGAAAAAACTTAGCATATGTTTTCCGCGTTTTTTTGAATGGCAATTTTCTTCCTCAATTACAACTCATTTATTAATTATTTTGTAACTTCATTTTAAACAAAATATTAATTAAGTTGAAAATTACATATTATATTTTAGTAAGTTAAAGGGTGCCTTTCTGTAGTAAGATAATTATTTATGGACTGATCGATTTTTATCATTCAGTCTATTTTTTCTCAATAAGGTATACCCTACTAAGAAGGTAGCGATTTATTGATTTTTAAGGATCTAAAGCATAGAGAATACACTTATCAAAATTGTTCAAAGGGCATTTTCACTCTCCTAGTAGCCCCTCATCCTTCGAATTGTTTCCGTTTTTGGCAGGGAGGGGTATGATAAAGGTATACAAAGTCGTGCTTCATTCATCCTTTTTGGTGGAGCTCTATTTGAGGTTCAGTTCTGTGGAGGTGGTATTTTGACTCAACAATTTCATCCGCGAAATGGCCGGGTAATAGCACACGTGGATTGTAACTCTTATTTTGCGGCGGTTGAGATCGCGAATGACTCCAGTCTTGCAGGTAAACCTGTTGTCGTTGCAGGAAACCTAAAGAGAAATGGAATCATTATAGCAGCTAGCTATAAAGCAAGAGAGTATGGGATATATACGACTCAGTTATTGTCACAGGCAAAGAAGCTTTGTAAGGATTTGGTCGTAAAAGCTCCTAGCTTTGATTTATACAGAGAAACTTCTGCTAAAATCTTTGATTTTCTTTCTACCATAACAGAAGAAATTGAGATAGCCAGTATTGATGAATCCTATCTAGATTTAACTGAACTAGCCAAACAAGGAATGAATCCTATAGAAATTGCGAAAAAGGGCCAAATGGATATCCTTGAAATGTTTGGAATACCCACGAGTTGGGGGATCGGCCCGAATAAGGTTTTGGCAAAACACGCTAGCGATTGGAAGAAGCCCAATGGTTTGACGATTATCAGGCGTCGTGATGTACCACATATGCTTTGGTCAAAGCCCGTTAGTGAACTTCATGGCTGCGGGGAAAAAACGGCTGAAAAACTTAGTGGTATTGGTGTAAAAACCATTGAAGATTTAGCGAAAATAGACGAGAGGATAGTTCGGAGCCTTCTCGGAAAAAATGGAGTAATGCTTAAAAATTGGGCAAATGGGATCGACAATCGTCCAGTCGATAAGGAAAAGGCTCTCTCGATTACTACGGTTGGAAATTCAACGACTCTCCAAGTTAATACAGCTGAAGAACGTGTTCTTTTAGAAACCTTTAAAAGTTTGGCTGAATCGGTGAGCCGAAGAATGAAGGCTAAAAAAGTAGTTACTTATACAGTTCAAATCACCATTCGTTATTCTGACTTTAAAACTATTACAAGGAGTAAGACCTTAATCAATCCTGTAGTGGAATATAGGGAATTATTCCAATGCTCTATGCAATTGTTCCATAAACATTGGAGTGGTGATAGCGTTAGATTATTGGGGATTTCAGCTCAAAACGTTCTAGAAGAAAGGGAAGCAGTCAAGCAGCTTGATTTGTTTGATTTTGAAGCCGACGCGAAAGAAGTTGAAAAGAAGGAGCCGCTTCTTCAGGTTATGGGACAGTTGAAGATGAAATTTGGAACGTCTATTATTCAAACCGGCGCTGATTTAGTTCAAAAACAAGCAAAAACAGCTGGTGATACATTCAAATTTAGGTACGGCCAGCCAATCGGAAAAAACAACGATAAGCAAAAATTTTAACTTGAAAAGTCGGATTCCAAGTGAACTGCCCACCAATTGATAGTTGTGTCTAACAGTTGGGGGGCGGTTCACCATAAGGGATTCGACTTTTTTAATAGTAATCTAATTGCCTTCCCCTCCGGTTATAAAATTACTTTTATCAAACTACATTGATGTTTATATCAATATCGACGTCTACATAGATGTTCATATCGATGTTTCCATCGATATTGATATCGGTATTTAAGTGATTTTGTGGTACGGCAATGATTACAGGCACCACTATTCTAAAGGTTTTTTAATCCCTTTAATGAGATTAAATCATTTTCAAGGAATGTTAAACCTGCTATTGTGAGTGCGAGTTCGGGTCTCATCAACTGAATCATTGTCCTCTGTACATTAAATGAATTTGATTGGCAATATAATCTGAACTAAAATGAAGCCCCTTTTTTATCCACCACATGATAATGCCTACCACTGAGGCTGTTTTAATTTCAACCGCAACATAATCCGCAGGTAAGTCCTTCTTGGTATTCTTTCTTCTTGTTTCAACTAATTGCTTTAATAATAAAAATAATTGCTCCTCAAATTGATTCATTTTAAATAAAGTAAGTAAATAATTTCGATGGATATATAAATAATCGAGTACTTGTGTTAGCTTTTGTTTTTCTGGTAAATCTTTTGCGTGTATTAAATCGACCATCTTATCAGAAAGCCCCTGTAAAATCTCATCAGTGATTTGCGCGAGTAAATCTTCAATATCTTGATAATGTAAGTAGAATGTTGTTCGATTTAATCCTGCTTTAGCTGCGATTTTCTGAACCGTTAAATTGGACATAGTGGAGTCCTCTGAAAGAAGGGAAAAGACGGCATTTTTGAACATTTCTCTTGAACGAATTGTACGAGGATCTTCTTTTTTAGATGTAGACATTTCAAACCCCCTTTATAGATTTTTCTTCGACTTTCACAACACGATATATTATCTATGTCGATTAGTAAACAGTTTCAAAAAAACTGTTCATGGTCAAACAATATACATTTTGTTACTATTGATTTTATCGACACAGTGTTGATAATGCAAGTCTAGAATAGAGGTGGTTATGAATGACGAACGAATTAACAGATAGAAATAAAAAAATCTTATTAATGGTCCTGATTGCTGGCTGCTTTTTATCAACATTAAATCAGACTTTATTAAATGTTGCATTGAGTAATTTAATGGAGGTATTTGATGTTACGCCCGCAACTGTACAATGGTTATCAACAGGCTTTATGCTCGTAAACGGCGTTTTAGTGCCAATCACGGCGTTTTTAATGAAACGTTTTACAACAAGGCAGCTGTTTATTAGCTCGATGTTCTTTTTGTTCATTGGTTCCGTACTTTGTGCCTGTGCCATGAATTTTGGCGTTCTGTTAACAGGAAGAATGATTCAAGCAATTGGGGCAGGAATTATTATGCCACTGATGATGACTGTTATTTTATATTTATATCCTAGTGAAAAGCGTGGAATTATTATGGGAACGATTGGCTTTGCCATCATTTTTGCACCGGCCATCGCTCCAACATTATCCGGCTTTATCATTGAATATGTATCATGGAGATGGCTATTTATTGGATTAGTTCCATTTGTATTAATCGTGATTATTCTTGCGTTTAAATATTTAATGAATGTTGCAGACACAACAAAAGCAAAATTAGATATCGTTAGCGTCATTATATCAACGATTGGCTTTGGTTCTATTTTATTTGGATTTAGTAGTGCAGGAAGCAAGGGATGGGATCATCCGGTTGTTATTACAACCATTATCATTGGAATAATCGTGACAACTCTATTCTGTTTACGTCAAATAAAGTCTAACGATCCATTATTAAATTTATCCGTATTTAAGTATAAAGTCTTCACTCTTACATCAGTCATTAACGTACTCATTACGATAATTATGTATGCGGATCTAATTCTTTTACCTATTTACCTGCAAAATGGAAGAGGTTTTACCGCATTTGAAGCAGGTCTGCTTCTATTACCGGGGGCTGTGATTAATGCTTTCTTATCACCTATCACAGGTAAAATGTATGATAAATATGGGGCAAAACCACTTTTTATTACAGGTTTAGTATTTATCTTTATTTCGATGTGGGCTGTAATTGATTTGACCGAATCCACGACTTATATATATTTAATGGTTCGCACCATTCTTTTACGAATTGGATTAAGCTTCATTTCGATGCCTTTAAATGCAGCCGGATTGAATGCTTTACCAAGAGAATTGGGTTCACATGGTTCAGCAGTAAATAATACTATTCGCCAATTAGCAGGTGCTATTGGAACGGCAGTTGTCATCACGGTTTATACCATTCAATCCACTTCACATGCTTCTGAGTTATCTATGGAAAATGGAAACATTTCAGCTATGCAACTAGCTAAATTAGCTTCTATCTTTGGCTCAAGTGATGCCTATGTGTTTATGTTAGTCTTATCTTTTGTGGCATTCATTTTTGTATGTATGATGCCTAAAAAGGCGGCAATTCCAAAAAGTGAATTACAAAAGGAAAAGCATAGTTGAGATATCTCAGCTATGCTTTTCCTTTTGTTTAAAAAGAGTAAAGCTTTTATCTTTCTAAACCGAACCTTGTACGGATTCCTGATATGTGTATGTTTAAAATGAAACATGTTATTTATTTAAAAGGACAGCACCTATAGCAATCAGGAAAATACCAATAATAGAATAGACGGAAATTTTCTGTTGTAAGACCAAAATAGATAAAATCGTAACAAGAATGGCATTGACCCCAGTTTGAATACCGCCAAGCATTACTGTATTTCCAAATATTTTGCTGCCTTGAATGAACCCCCAGGCTAATACAATGTTTCCTATAAAAGAAAGAGGAAGAAAATATACATTAAATTTGATGCTATCTTTTAAAGTTGGTTGAAAAAAATAGGCAGATAAAATGGGTAATAAGGAAAAAATACTAGCACCAATGATAATGGATCCAATTACAAGAAATTTCAAACGAACACCTCTTTTAATGGTAATACTTTATCTTTTCCCGACAGAAGAATCCCATCCTTAAGGAATATGAAGGGCAATAGCCCAATGAGTAGGTGGGAGATGAATGTCGGTTGGCGGTAGCCGAAACACTTGTTTGTATGGTGTAATTTTCCTGTAAGTTGTTCTTTGAAAACTGAAGATAGGAGGTTGTGACAGGAAAAACGTCTGTCGCGTAAAATCTTCAACGTTCTAATCGCCTCCACACGCACCGAAGTAGAGAAAATCAAGCAGAGTAGGGCGTGTGGCGAGTTCAACGTACAAAATAGCAACACCGCGCAGGAGGCTAATAAGCCGTCTGTACTGCTAACTGTCGGTGCGACAGGGTTAGCCTGCTAAATAACTAGTGGATACACTGGTGTTCGCAGGAATCCCCCACTTCAAGCTTTAGCTAAGTGGTGGGTAGTTCAACCTAAATAGTATCGTACATTCTTTTTCCATCTATCAATTTTAGGCGAGAGTACCCCTTCCTCAAGGAATGTGCAAGGCATAGCCCAATGAGTAGGGAGGGGGTGAATCGCCTTTTTGCGTAGCAAAACATGTGTTTGTATGGTAAAATAATCCTGTAAGTTGTTCTTTGATAACTGAACATATGAGGTTGTGGCAAGAATCGTTGCTTTGCCACGTAAAATGTTCAAGCCTTAAACAGCCAAGCCACGTTTTTACGTGAAGCATAGGCTTTCACGCAACTTTACAAGTAGTCCCAAAGGCAAGACCAATGGGATAGAGGGGGTGGGTGTTTTTAGCACACCACTGTGTCAACTCCACTAATGTTAAGCGTTCAGAAATGTTCGATACATTAGAAACCCCCACTTCAAGGCGTTAGCCTAAGTGGCGGGAGTATTCATTCAGTTCTTCTTTAATAAAGACACCTCCAGTATCCGCAATATGGAACGATTTTGCATAAAAATAAACACTTATACACTGTTTCGCTGATTTCTTTTACTATATAGGTTACAAACAAGCCAACATTTTTAAAATGTTGGCTCGTAACCCTGGTTCTTGTAGAATATAGAATTTGATTGTGTTTAGATGTAAACGCTAAATTAAAACCGCGGCAGCGAATCAACCGCATCTGCTAGATCATCATACGAATCTTTTAAATATTTACTTGTCGTCGCAATATTACTGTGGCCGGCCAGTCTTCTTACTTTTTCAATGTCATTGTTGGTTGCTTTTAACATCCATTTACAAAAAGTGTGTCTAAACATGTGTGGAGTTAACTTTTTCCTTGGTAAGCTGTAGCTTTCAATCATTGTCTGAATTCCACGAATCGTGAACTTTGGAGATCGTTGGCTGTAAAAGACATATGGTGAGTCCATGACATGAGTTTTTTGCTTGGCCATTTCGGCACGAAAGACGAGCCAGTCCTGAATTTCAGCTAGTAATGTATTAGAAATAGGAAGAGTTCGGATTTTCCTGCCTTTCCCTACTATTCTAAGACGTTTCAACTCTAGGTCCAGGTCGGTTAGTTTTAAATTAGATAGTTCTTCGACTCGTAATCCGGCATATGTAAGCAGGTAAATGATTGCTCGATCACGGCGATATTTTTCCTCGGGATTGACTCCTCGACTTTTGACGGTTTTCTTTCTTAACTTTTCTAGCAATCTCTCGAATTCATCTTCTGTGAGCCACATGATCTTTTCATTCTCTTCCTCGGCATTTTTCAAATCCTGAATATCCTGCATTGGGTTGTGCTGCAGTTTTTCCTGCCGGATTGCCCAGGAATAGAAACCACGCAATGAATTGAGGCGCCGGTTAATCGTGGTAATGGCTAAAGGCTTGACATCGGTTGGATTAACCATGTCACCGATCCACTTACGAATGTCGGCAGCTGTTACATAATCTTCCGGTCGAATATGTAAATCGGTGAAAAAACAGTTCAAATCATTCGTATAAGAAATAATCGTATTTTCTGCCATTCCCTTTTCTTGAAGATACGAAATGTACGCTGAAAACATCATTTTCACATCCTTTACTTATATGACGAGTTTAATGACCCTTATTTTTGGGAAAATAATGCCAAAAAATCCACATTATATGATGAGTATAGCATAAGTGAGGGGATTATAAACGTGTATAAAGTATGTTATACGCCGAGTTAAAAATTGAAAGTAAGGATTTGAAAAGTGAGTACAGGAATATATTAAGTGTAATTTTTAAATAAAATCCTACTTTCTTCAGCGAATACGATAATGCCCAGTTGTATATGAAGTACCGTACCGTTAATTATATCGATGTCGATATCGGCGTTTATATCTATGTTTATCTTTCATTATTCTGCGTCTCTATAATTGATTAAGTTATCCTGTTTCAATAGAGTTTTTTACTTTGGAAAGATGAATTAGATAAGATGATTGGACGGGATATAAAATAGTAGATTTCATTCACTAGCCCCTCCGTTTATAGAATTATTTTTATTTAACTACGTTGATGTTTATATAAATATCGACGTCTACATAGACGTAAATGTCGGTGTTTATATCGATATAAATATAGGTTTCTATTTTAAAATTTATTTTCCCCTATTTGTTGAAAAAGCATCTGCTTGCTAGCAGATGCTCCTATTTTTGATAAGTTTCTTCTATCTTGAACTTTAACATGCAAATAACTTCCCGTCTTATATGGAATACGAGATGGCGATGCATCTGAACTCCTTATATAATAGAAGAAACTAGAAAATTCTGAAAAATTTAGCACCAAGAGCAATCGCAATAAGCAATGCCCCATATCCACTTAATTACAACTTTTGATATCTCACTCAAATGAAATTAAAAGATCTCCTGTTGAAATAGAATCTCCTTCTATAATATATATATCTTTGATTATTCCATCTCTAGGTGCTTGAACAGTCGTTTCCATTTTCATTGCTTCTGTAATGAGTAAGTGGTCACCACGTTTAACAGGTCTGCCTTTTGATACAACAACTTTTAAAACCGTTCCTGGCATCGTTGCACCAATTTGATTCGGATTTGTTGGATCCGCTTTTAACGCAGCCGTACCTGTCGTTTTAACATTACTATCTTGAATGATAAGCTCACGTGATTGACCATTTAACTCAAAGTATAACACTCGCGTTCCATCGTGTTGAGCTTCTCCAATGGATACTAACTTCACAATCAGTGTTTTTCCTTTTTCAATCTCTACATCGATTTCTTCGCCAATCTTTAGACCATAAATAAATGTCGGTGTATCTAATACAGAAATATCACCAAACTGTTCTTCTGCTGCAATGTATTCTTCAAATACTTTGTCGTATAGCGCATGTGAAATACAATCCTGTTCTGTAATATTGCGATTAGGGAATTTTTCTTGAAGCATTAACCGTAATGCTCCAAAGTTTACTGCAGGCAATAATTCACCTGGACGTACGGTAATCGCCTCACGTTCTTTTAAAATCACTTTTTGTAATGCTTCTGGGAATCCACCATGCGGTTGCCCTAAATAACCTTGAAATAGTTCAATAACAGACGCTGGGAAATCAAGAGACGCTCCACGTTCAATAACTGATTGTTCATCTAAATCGTTTTGTACCATAAATAGTGCCATATCGCCAACAACTTTTGAGGATGGTGTCACTTTTACAATATCACCAAACATCATATTGACGCGACCGTACATTTTTTTAACATCTTCCCAACGATTTCCAAGGCCTACACCCTTTGCTTGTTGTTGAAGATTACTATATTGTCCACCTGGCATCTCGTGTACATATACTTCAGCATGAGGACTAACCATGCCACTTTCAAATTCGCTATAAAACTTACGTACATCTTCATAATAGTCAGATAAAGACCCTAATGAATCGACATCCATGTGCACTTGACGGCGTCCCGCACCCGATAAAGCATAGGCAAGTGAATTGGCAGACGGCTGTGACGTTAACCCGGACATTGAACCAAGTGCTGTATCGATAATATCTACACCTGCATCAATTGCACGTATATATGTGTAAATACCATTACCACTTGTATCATGCGTATGCAAATGAATTGGTAATGTCGTCACATCTTTCAACTCAGAAATTAAACGATATGCTGCCTCTGGTTTTAATAAACCTGCCATATCTTTGATTGCTAAAATATGTGCGCCAGCCTCTTCTAACTCTTTTGCCATATCTTTATAATATTGCACCGTATATTTCGCACGATTGTCGTTTAAAATATCACCTGTATAGCAAATCGCTGCTTCTGCCACTTTCCCAGCGTCGCGTACTGCCTCAATCGATATTTCCATCGATTTAATCCAGTTTAGCGAGTCGAAAATTCTAAATACATCGATACCTGCTTCGGCAGATTGTCCAATAAATTCACGAATTACGTTGTCTGGATAATTTTTATATCCAACTGCATTCGCTCCACGTATTAGCATTTGGAACAGGACATTTGGAATCTCTTTTCGTAGCTGCTCTAAACGTTTCCATGGATCTTCCTTTAAAAAACGATATGCCACATCAAATGTAGCACCACCCCACATTTCAAGTGAAAAGAAATCTTTCATCCCTGCAGCAGTTTGTTTTGCAACAGCTAGCATATCAGCTGTACGTATACGTGTTGCAAGTAAAGATTGATGAGCATCACGCATCGTTGTATCTGTTAATAATACATCTTCTTGTTCGTGAATCCATTTTACAAGACCCTTCACACCTTGAGTGTCTAAAATTTGTTTCGTGCCAGACAAATCATCCGGAACAATAGTACTTGGTAAAACGGGCTTTGTGAAAATCGGCTTTGATTTCGCTTCAACACTTGGAAAACCATTTACTGTTACATTACCAATATAATTTAATAATTTAGAACCGCGATTTCGTGGTAATTTAAAATTGAAAAGCTCTTCAGTTGTATCAATAAAATTCGTATTAAAATCTCCAGATAAAAACTTAGGATGAGTGACAACATTTTCTAAAAAGGGGATATTTGTTTTCACGCCGCGAATACGAAACTCACTTAAATTACGTTTCATTTTCTCCGCTGCCTGTTTAAATGTCGTCCCCCAGGTCGAAACTTTTACAAGCAATGAATCATAATATGGTGTAACAATTGCACCTTGGAATCCGTTTCCAGCATCTAATCGTACACCAAATCCACCAGAAGATCGATATACTTGTAGTTTCCCCGTATCTGGCATGAAATTATTTAATGGATCTTCTGTTGTGACACGTGATTGAATGGCGTAACCGAATAACGGAATATCTTGTTGTTTTGGAATCCTTACTTCTTCACTTAACAATGATTTTCCATCTGCTATATGAATTTGTGTTTGCACAATATCAATACCCGTTACTATTTCAGTAATCGTATGTTCAACTTGTATACGTGGGTTCACTTCGATGAAATAAAAATCATCTCCAGCAACTAAAAACTCTACAGTCCCTGCATTAACATACCCAACATTTTTCATTAATCTTACTGCAGCTTCACAAATTCTATTACGTAAATTTTCCGATAAAGAGATAGATGGCGCAATTTCAACCACTTTTTGATGACGACGTTGAATTGAACAATCTCGTTCATATAGATGTACAATATTTCCATGTTTATCACCGATGATTTGTACTTCAATATGCTTTGGTTGAACAATATATTTTTCAACATATACTTCATCTGAACCAAAAGCTGCTTTAGCTTCAGATTTCGCCCGTTCATATGCTGATGCAATATCTTCTGCATTTTCTACCATACGCATTCCTCGTCCACCACCACCTAGGGCAGCTTTAATCATAATAGGATAACCATATGTATCCGCAAACTGCTTTACTTCTTCTAATGATTTAACTGGCCCATCTGTTCCGGGAATAACCGGAATATCTGCTTGGATAGCTTGTTCACGTGCTTTTACTTTATCGCCAAACATATCTAAATGACGCGATTCAGGCCCAATAAAGATGATATCTTCTTGCTCGCAGCGCTTTGCAAACTCTAAATTCTCCGATAAAAAGCCATATCCAGGGTGTATTGCATCTGCTTCACAACTTTTCGCAATTGCAATGATCCCCTCAATATCTAAATACGCATCAATTGGCTTTTTACCAACACCAACTAAATACGATTCATCTGCTTTATAACGATGATATGAACCACTGTCTTCACGTGAATAAATCGCTACTGTTTTAATATTTAGTTCTGTTAATGCACGGAATACTCGAATAGCAATTTCTCCACGATTTGCTACTAATACTTTTTTTAGCGTTTCCATTCTATCAATCCAATCTGTTTTATATTCATTAACGAAAATAAAAAAGCAGAACAATTTTAGTAATGGTTCTGCCAAATTTATCTGATTTAAAGAGAGAGAATAATTGAGGAAAATGAACATACTATCAACGTAAAATCAAAGGCTAAATAATCAGCTTGGTATTGTTTCGAGTTGATCAACCCATTGTATCGTTAATAAATTCGGTAGTGTGGACATTTCATGATGAATCTGAATATATTTTTTACACTTTACAGTCGCAACACACTCAATAAAAGAATGTCGATCTTCAATCAATACTTTATAACTACCTACATTCGGTAACGAATAATTCGGTAGTGTACCATTCTTTTGACAATACTTAGTTTTATAAAAGCCTCCCAATAAATTCGGTAATTCACTAGTTTTTCGTTCTGTTAAGTGCTTCCGAATCAAAGTCGAACTAATTTTTTGATTATTCCACTTTAGCTCCTCGACAACAGTTAGGCCTACTTGCTGTGTGGCCGCATAAACTGCCAGTGTTCTAACAGTACCACTTGCTTTTGCCCCATATGTGTAGTCGAAACCGCAAATAATTTCCTTAGCATTCAACCCTATAATATAATCATCTAAAAAATCGTTCGCTTCTACTTTAGCTAATTCTTTTGTGAATTCTACGATGTAAAAAATATCTACTTCAAGCCTTTCTAACTTTTCAACTTTTTGTTCTAGTGGCTCTAGATATGAGATTTCTCTGTCCGGAAATAACACACTTTTTGGATGTGGGAAAAAAGAGAGAACCGCTAGTGATAAATTTTGTGCTTTTGCTTTTTCTTTAGCTGTTTGAATTACTTTTTGATGCCCTAAATGCACACCATCAAAATAACCAAGTGCCATTGCTACATTAGGAGATGATTGTTTAATCTCCTGTAAGTTATTCGCATTCACATAGATTACCCTCATTGCGATTCTCTCCTTTTTCTTTTATCTTGCTAAATTTTGTGCTACTTCATAAATTAAATCTTCTTGTCCACCAACAGCCTTCATTTGTCCGATTTTTATTAAAAGGTCACGTTCATCGACACCAAATTGTTTTGCGGCTTTTTGTGCATGTAACAAGAAGCTTGAGTACACGCCAGCATAACCTAAAATTAAGCTACCACTAGTTATTTCTTGTGATTGTTGCATTATTGGTGCAATTACATCATTTGCCGTGTCCATTAATTTATATAAATCAATACCTGTTTCATAACCTAGTCGTTCTAAAACAGCTACTATTACTTCTGTTTGTGTATTACCAGCTCCGGCACCTAACGCGCGCATACTTCCATCAATATAAGTCGCTCCAGCTTCTACTGCTGCAATTGTATTTGCCATTGCCATCGATAAATTGTTATGGGCATGGAAGCCAATTTCGCATTGTAAAGTTTGTTTAAGTGCTGCAATTCGATCCGTTACATCTTTTGGTAACATTGCTCCAGCAGAATCTGTTACATAAACGAGTTCTGCTCCGTAATTTTCAAATAATTTTGCTTGCTCTACAACTTTTTCAACAGGAGCCATATGGCTCATCATTAAAAATCCAGCTGTTTTCAAGCCAAGTGTACGAGCTAGTTCAATATGTTGTGCAGCTACATCGGCTTCTGTTACGTGAGTTGCTACACGAACCATTTTTGCTCCTAATTTCGCTGCATTTTCTAAATCCTGTTTTGTACCGATTCCAGGAATTAATAACACTGCTACTTCTGAAGTTGTACATTCTGATACAGCAGCTTCAATAAGCTTTAATTCATCAGTTGCTGACAACCCGTATTGTAATGAAGAGCCACCTAAGCCATCTCCATGTGATACTTCAAAATAACGAACTCCCGCTGCATTTAAACCTTTTGCTGCTGCACGTACTTGTGCCTCTGTAAACATATGACGTACAGAGTGACTTCCATCACGTAACGATACATCTAAAATATTTAATGTCATGAGATGACCTCCTTCTCGTGCTGTATATGACGCGCCATTTCATTGCCAACTTGCACAGCAGCTGCCGTCATAATATCTAAGTTACCAGCGTATGCCGGTAAATAGTCTGCTGCACCATTTACTTCGACAAATACAGATACTTTCTTGCCCTCAAAAATTGGTGATACTTTCAATGTATAACCTGGTACGTAAGCTTGTACTTCCGCTACCATATCCTGAATCGACTTGTTAATTGCTTCTTCATGTCCTTCTTCTTCCACTAAAGCATGGATTGCATCACGCATAATAATTGGTGGCTCTGCAGGATTTAAAATGATAATGGCTTTCCCCTTTTTTGAACCGCCAACCACTTCGATTGCTTTAGATGTTGTACTTGTGAATTCATCGATATTTGCACGTGTACCAGGACCTGCAGAAAGACTTGCGATTGTTGCGACAATTTCAGCATATTCTACAGGCACAATACGATTTATTGCATGAATGATTGGAATCGTTGCCTGACCACCACACGTAACCATATTCACATTTGCTTTTTCGATATGCTCTTTTAAATTTACTGGTGGAACAGTAAATGGTCCAATTGCGGCTGGTGTTAAATCAATTACTTTTTTATTTGCCGCTGTTAATAAATCACTATTATGCTTATGTGCATATGCACTTGTCGCATCATATACGATATCAACTAAATCAAGGCGTTCCATTAAGCCGTCAATCCCGGTTGAAATAATTTCATAACCGCGATTTTTCGCACGTTTTAAACCATCGGAATTCGGGTCAATCCCTACCATAACACTCATTTCTAATACTGGACTGCGCTCAATTTTATACATTAAGTCTGTCCCTATATTTCCTGATCCAATAATTCCTACTTTAAGCTTTTTCATTTCTTCCCTACTTTCTCCAAAATGTTAACGCTTACTTTTCCGAGTATACCGAAGTCAACTTCGAATTCATCGCCTGTTTCAAAGGTAACAGCTTTTGATAGTGCTCCTGATAAAACAAACATGCCTGGCTCGATAGAAATGTCATATGCACTCACTTCATTTGCTAACCAAACAACCGCATTGAGTGGGTTACCTAACACGGCCGAGCTCGTTGCTTCGTCTAAAAATTCCCCATTTTTCTTCACAATCATTGAAATATTTGTAATGTCTTCAATATCTTCAAGTAGTGTACGCTTTTCACCTAGAATCGCACCTGCTGAAGAACCATTGTCTGCCACTGTATCCTCGAATTTTATTTTCCAATTCGCGATACGGCTATCGATTACTTCTACTGCTGGTACAACATAAGCCGTTGCATCGATTACATCTTGAACCGTCACGTTTGGCCCTTTTAACTCTTTATTGAAAACAAATGCGATTTCAAACTCTACCTTTGGTTGAATAAAGGACTCAGCAACTAAACCATCTGCCTCGTCATATACCATCGTATCTAAAATAAAGCCGTAGTCTGGTGTATATACATTCAACATTTCTTGCATTGCTTTACTTGTTAAACCAATTTTTAGCCCTTTTACTGTCGCCCCTTTGTCAATCTTTTGACGAATTTGCGCTAATTGCACTGCATAAGCATCAGCAACTGTAATATTTTCATAGATTTCAGTTAATGGTGCAATTGGCTGTTTCGTACGTTCTGCTTCAAGCAATGCTTCAGCCATTATTTGAATATTCATAGACAATTCTCCTTTTATGACTCAACTGTTTCCATCTCAGTCAATTGACGATATTTACCACTGAAGAACAATAACGGATTTTTATCCTCAAGACGTAAATCTACTACTCTACCAATGAATAATGTATGGTCACCTTCTACATGTTCTGATACAACTTCACATGCGATTTGAGCGATAGCCCCTTTTAATACTGGTAGCTCAGCTAATGTTTCAAATTCTACTGCTTCACCAGGTTTCCCAGCGAAATGACGTGAATAATGCTCTTGATCTTCCGCTAAGATATTTACTGTATATTTTTTAGATTGTGAAACTTTCTCTAAAAATTTTGCTTTATGTCCAATAGAAATTAAGACAAGCTTCGGATCTAATGATACTGACATAAAACCGTTTGCTGTCATTCCATGTGTTTCTCCCTCGTTTTCAGTTAAAAGAACTGTTACGCCTGTAGCAAACTTTCCCATTGCATCTCTAAATAAACGATCATCCATCCTAATTCCTCCATTCTCAACTGAATGATTTAATCATAAATGAGTCTATTTAAAATTGTTATTGTGTTTTTTATTGAAAATTCAGATAAAAACAATAAAATTTACACAAAACCAAATTTGAATTTTTTGTGAAAACTTTTTAGAAAAAATCAGATTTATCAATATATCCTAGTGTTAAAAATTTGACTTTTTGGAATTGGAATTTAGTTTTTTCTTTTTTGTTCTCTTTCAAAAACAAATTAGTATCATTCTTTTTTTTCTTGTAAATCTCTTTTTTTTCAAATAGAATTCTCTTCATGAAAGATTCGCATTCCGATTTTTTCCATTTACTTTTCGAAAGAAGGTAAAAATAATGCTGAAATGAATGCGTTTCTTGCAAAACAAATGGAGGTGGAAAATTATCCTAATATTTTTTGAAAACGCTAACAATTGACTTGGAGAAAAGTGGAGACGTGAAATTATCTTAAAAAGTTTTTTGAAAAGTCAAACAGTTTAATTACGAAACAATGTGGGTGGGAAAATACGGTAATGCGAGGGGGATTTTACGTGCGCTGGGTTGTATTAGGATTTCTATTCTTACTATCTGTTTTAAACTATACGGATAAATCAGTTTTAGGATTAGCCGCAGAACCAATCATGTCTGAACTAAATTTATCCTATGATCAGTTTGGTTTAGTAGGAAGTAGCTTCTTCGCTGCATATGCTGTCGGAAGTATTATTTTAGGTACATTAACGTATCGCTTCAACACAAAATATTTATTAATGATGATTGCTATTGGATGGACAGTTTCATTAGCAAGTGCTTATTTTGTGGAAACGTTAACACACTTAATTTTACTACGTGTTGTCTTAGGTTTCTTCGAGGGTGGTACGCTCGGTTTGTGCCTAGTACATCTTGCACGATGGTTCACTAGTGTACAACGTGGTGTCGCTACAGCTATTATGACTTCTGGTACAACAGTTGGTACGTATTTAGCTGCACCACTTTTAGTTATGGGTATTACAAACCTTAGTTGGCAACATACTTTCGCATTGTTAGGGGGAGCAAGCTTTTTATGGGCACTCTTCTTCTTCTTTATGAGGGACGAGCCAAAGCAACCACTGGTCGAAGACGTAAAATCTTTAGCTTCTAACAAGGAAGTACCGTTCAAGGATATTTTAAAGGTATTCATCAACCCTTATGTATTATCAATTTTAGTTGTAGGTTTCGTATCAATGTGGATTACAACTTGGGTTCTTACATGGGCACCAACTTACCTAACAAAAATCGTTGGTTTTGAGCCACAAAGTATGAGTTTAATATTCGCTGTAATGGGTATTACCGGTACAGCATTCGCAATTGGTGCAGGTAAATTTACAGACTTCTTATTCAAGAAAAATAAAAGCCTTATCAAATCTTATGACCGTGTATTAGTTACAGTATTACTTGTTGGTGCGGCTTCTTACGCAATGACAACGATTGTAGATTCACCAGTTTTAGCATGTATTTTCTTAGGGGTAGGCTTAGTAATGAACACAAGCTTATTACCGTTAAATGCTGCGATTAAAACGTTAATCATTCCAAAAAACTTAGTAGGTAGTATAACGGGTATTTCATTATCTATTTCAAGTATGGCTGGTATAATTGGTCCGTGGATTACTGGTTACTTAATTACACTTGCAGGTGATGATGTTCGCGCTGGCTTCAACTCAGGGGTGTTAGTTATAGTTAGTTTATATGTTTTAACTGCAATAGTATTATTAGCTACGCGTAAATTAAAAATTACAGCAACTGCAAAAGAAGATGCACGTCGTACTACTAAAGAAGAGCAAATGAACTTAGACGTTACTGTAGAGCAATAAAATTCAACATGGGTTTATCCCATTAGAAAAATGTATCCGACTGTAGACAAACTCAAAAACTGGGTTTGTCTACAGTCTTTTTTGCTTAATAAGGGGATTTACTAATAACTGTTGCTTTTCATTTCGGCGTATGCTTAAACAATTGATAAAACATTTATGTATTTTATCTCTTTAAATCTTGTTAAATATACTTCGCTTTTTATCTAGCAAATTCCTCAAAGCTCAAGCTATCCGACAATATTAGCGTCTGAATAATTAATAAAGTATACGCTGCTGTTGATGCATTTTTTAGTGAAATTTGTAGCTGCTCTTCAATTTGCTTTATACGATATTGGATGCCGCCGATTGATAACGTCAACTCATCCATCGTTTCTTTTAAGCGCTGGCTATTTAATAAATAGACGTAAAGCGTGTACAATAACTCCTTTTTACGCGGATCGTCGAAATCGTATAAGTCTTTTAACGTCTTTTTCGCCATTTCATGTAGCTGTTCGATACTCATGTTATTTACGATATCGCCAAGCATTCCTAAATCTTCGTAAGCTGTTAGTAGCTTTTGATTTGGGAAACCCTGTGCGACACGCGCCTCTTTTAGAGAACGTTCGAAATTTTTAAAGTTGCTAAATGTTCCGCTAAGCCCGATTGAATATTTATAATTGCTATTTTGCTTCTCTATTTTTTGGAAAATTTTTGAAATTTTCTTTTGCCACCCTTGCTTATCGCTATTTAGCGAATTAAGGAGCGCAATTTCTTCCCCAAGTACTGCAAAAATACAAGGCAAATCCCACTCTTTTGCTAACTTTGACAGCTGTGATAGCTGGTCATGAATGTCAATAATTTCGTTATTTTTCTTTTTCTTTTTCACACTAATAATACCTGTAGAAAACGGCGGCTGAAACTTAAACGGTAAAAATTTATAGTAAGATTCGATATCTTTAATATTTCGATTATGAATTAAGCGCTCTAATAGCGAGCTACGCATACGTTGTTGCTCTTCAAACTGCGCCTCCTCGTATAAAATACATAACGCCACGACCGTCGAAATACGCTCTAAAAATAAGTGATCGTTTTCATCCATATGCTTTTCATCAAAGTAAAAAAACGAACAAGTGGCATAATTTTTTTTCTTAATAAGAACTGGTGCCGTCAACTTCCAATATTTATTGGCTTTGTAATGTGAAACGTTGTGCTTATCATCAAAATGCGATAATTTCGCCTTATCTTTTTTAATTACTAGCTGTTGATCTTCCGTTAAACCAGTTTGACTTAACGGATTGCCGTGAACATCCTCAATCAAAATCGGGATGTTCAACAGCTCATACGCAGCCTGCACGATTTCGTCCATCGAATGTTTCTCTGTTACTTTTTGCGTGAGCTGACCATGAAACATTGAAATTTTTTCGAGCATTTGCTTATGATGCAAAAGTGCATCATATGTCATTTCAAGCTCAGATAAAATGTTGTCGTTTTGATAAAGGTGAATAAGCTCCTCCTTATCCTCGAGCCAATCACGCTCCAAACGCACTTTAAACTCGCAGCACGGATCACCTTTTGCGACGCACTTGTACTCAATGGCAATAATTGACTCGCCAAACTCATATGTCAATGCCCCACTCGCAAAGCCGCATAACATATGACAAACACATTCATTTGCTAAACCGTAATTTTTAAGGTGTAATGCTGCCTCGAATGATTCTACCCACTGTCCCCACGTATCGATACATTCAATCGTTCCGTCCGGATGGCGCACAATTTCTCCCCTGAAAATAACATCTTTTACGTGACCTAAGCGCGAATGTCTTTTACCGACAGGATTCATCGAGTTTTTATTTTGGAGCTGATTTTTTGCTGATTCCATCCCAAATTCTTTACCAAATCGGAATAAAAAGCCTTTCGTTTTATGAGAACCAATATTGTTAAATAAATTGTTTTTTAATGTGTGGAAGGCATTTGCCGACATTAAAATATTTTTCGTTTCGCTAGAATCAAATGCAATTTCACTCATTAAAATCACATCTCCTTTGATTTTCTATTCCCCATATTACAAAAATGAAATTTACTTTTCAATAAATTTTAAAGATTATGACTATTTATTCAATAAAAATCGCTATGACGTTTGAAAAAATTAACAGTTATACTCAAAACATAAAATAATAGCCAATCAGTACAAGGGGGCAAAATGATGACAATTTTTGAAGGATTTCATAATAGTTACGTACTAGCAAACGGTGTACGTACACATTATTCCTGGGCCGGAACAGAAGGACCAGCTGTAATTTTACTACATGGTGCAGGACCTGGAGCTTGCGGCGCAGCGGGTTGGCGTTTAATGTTACCTGCATTAGCAAAAGCCGGCTTCCGCGCATACGCAGTAGACCAACTATCAATGGGCTTCACAGATGCACGCCCGCACGCATGGCCAGTAAATGGTCATCAAAGCTTAGTAGATCATGTACATGATTTTATTGAAGCATTATGCCTAGATGAAGTATCACTTGTCGGCAACTCACAAGGTGCTTACGTTGCAGCTAAATATGCAATTGACCACCCTGAAAAAGTAAATAAAGTTGTTTACATCGGCAGTAATACAATTTATCAAGCAATGCAAGAAGTACCTGAAAGAAAGCTACGTTCATTCTTAGAAGTGATTGGTTATGACTATACAGAAGAATCGTTACGTAAATTTATGTACCGTAATTCAAGTGAAGACGTAGTCATTCCTGAGGAACTAATTCAACTACGTCATCAAGCAGCAACTCGCCCAGGCATAAAAGAATCAAATCAAGCGTTCGACGCTTATTTAGCAAGAATGAATGAAGAACCAAAGCTTTGGGATCGTTACTGCATTAAAGATGCATTCCCAAAATTAAAAATTCCTGGCTTATTCATTTGGGGTAACCAAGATGCTGTTGCACCAGTGGAGACAGGTTATAAGCTTGAAAAATTATTACCAAACATTAAATTCGAATATATCGAAAACTGCGGTCACCAAGCACAAACTGACCAACCAGAAATCGTGAACCAACTTGTTATCGATTTTTTAGCAGTGGAAAAAGGTCAAGAAGTTACAGCACAATAAACTATTTTTGAAAGGAATGATCAAATGGTAACAGTAGTTGAAAATAAAGCGATTTATGAAGAAATTATGCAAAAAGCAAAGCGTATCGGTGATGCTGCAGAGTTAGAAGCAATCGAAGCAGATTTAAACTCGACAATTTCTCCACGCATCGCGGATATTATCCGCGAGGAGGGAATTCATCGTTTAATTTTACCGAAAGAGTTTGGCTATCCACAACTTGATTGGCGCACGTTTGTTGATATGGTAAGTACAGTTGGTTACCACAACTTATCTGCTTCGTGGTTAACATACTTCTTCTCAGTGCACAACTCTTGGGTATGCTACTATCCAAAGCACATTCGCGATGAAGTCATTAACCAAGGCGGCTTCGTAGCTGACGTATTTGCACCAATTGGCAAAGTAGAACCAGTTGAAGACGGTTATATCGTTTCAGGTGAGTACAATTTTGTAAGCGGTATCAATTACTGCGACTGGGTTGGCGTTGGCGCAATTATGAAATTCGAAGACAACGACAAACCTGAGCGTGTAGGTATTTTATTAAAAGTTTCTGACTTAGAAGTTGTGAAAACTTGGGATTCGCTTGGTCTTCGTGGATCAGGTAGTAATACATTAATCGTCGATAAAGTTTTCGTTAAGCCTGATGCAATTTTACGCTTTAGCAAAATTATCGAAAAGAGCCAACCACCGTATGAAGATTTCGATCAAGACTACTTATACTACAACACACCATTCTACCCTGGCTTCTATGTAGGGTTCGCCGCGATGGCTGTTGGTGGTGCAGAGCGTGTACTTGACGAATTCGAAAGGCATACAGCAGGTCGCGTACGCTTCTCTGGCATAAACGAAAAAGATTCTCCTACGAGCCAACGCGTGCTTTCGGAGTTAAAGCTTGAAATGCTTTCTGCTAAAACTTTATTAAATGAATACATCAAAATGATGGAAACAGATAAAGGTGGCCCATATGAAGGGGCAAAATATAAAGCAATCCGTGCAAAGATTATCGATAAGTGTACACAAATCGGCGTAAAATCACTACTTACTTTAGGTGGGCATGCATTATTAAAAGGTCACCCAGTAGAGCTATTCACTCGTGACTTAATGGCAATCGCAACACACATTACTTCTTTATATGAAGACGGCATTTTAGGTTACGGTAGACATTTATTCGGCGTTGATACAAACATTCAAGGGTAATATTAGTATTCGAAAATGTGATTTATAAAGAGTGAATTCATATGTCACATGTCCTCTTATATAAAAAGACAACTAATTATGGGGTGAATATAAATGGAAAAATTTCTTTACGCACCGGAAATTGCAAAATTAGGACACGTAGCTTTAGTGTCAGCAGATCTTGAAAAATCTTTATGGTTCTTCCGCGACACAATCGGTTTAGAAGAAACAGAAGTTGTAGATGGCGTACACTACTTACGAGCTTGGGGCGACTTCGAACACCATACATTATCAATTACAGCTGGTGAAACTTCTTACATCGATCACATCGGCTGGCGTACAAAACGTCGCGAGGACATAGCGACTTTCGCAAAATTATTAGGAGATGCTGGTACAGAAGTACGTTGGATAGAAGCAGGCGAAGAAGTAGCACAAGGTGAAGCAATCCGCTTCGAATTACCAAGTGGTCATCGCTTCGAACTTTACTACGATATGGAAAAAACACCTGCTGATGAATCTCGTAAATCAGTACTTAAAAACCAAACTTATAAATCTTGGGCGAAAGGTGTATCTCCACGCCGTATCGACCATGTAAACTTACAAACTTCTCACGACAACGCTGAAATCGTAAAATATTTACAAGAAGCATTAGGCTTCAAGTTGCGCGAGTATTTTGTAAATCCAGACGATGTACAAGTAGCAAGCTGGTTATCAGTAACAAACTTAGTACATGACGTAGCAATCATGTCTACACCACGCTCAAAAGAGCCAAATGAAATGCACCATATCGCTTACTGGTTAGACAACGCCCAAGACTTACTACGTGCTGCTGACATTTTATGCGAAGCAGATGTACAATTCGTAGGTCCTGGTAAACATGGTATTTCTCAAGCAATGTACATTTACGTAAAAGACCCAGGAAGCGGCTTACGTCTTGAAATCTTCACAAACGGCTACTTAATCTTCGAGCCAGACTGGGAGCCAGTGAAATGGACTTATGAGGAATATTTGAAAAATGGTTCTGCATACTGGGGTGACCGTCGCCGCGATGACGTAGATCGTGAAGCACAAGTAAAAGAATTAGCGAAATCATAATAACTAAACCACCAGTATTCATGACAATGAACGCTGGTGGTTTCTTAAGTAATAAATGTAGATAGGAAAATTATTATAGGAAGGGGTGTTACTGTTGAAGGCAATGTTAAAGGTGTTAGTTTTATCTTTAATTGGCGGTTATATTTTTAGCCTGCTACACATCCCTATTCCATGGATGCTTGGCCCAATTGTTGTCGTCATGTTAGCCCAATTTATTTATAAAGGACCGCTCAAATGGTCCGGCAAAATGCGTGATTTAGGTGTCGTCATGGTCGGTACCGTAATAGGTGTAAATTTTAACATCGATTTATTCGGCATGATAGGCTCAATTTTATTTTACATGATAATGCTAAACGTTATTTTAATCGGTGGCTCAATCGGCATCGCCTACTTAACGAGCAAATGGGCAAAAGTCCCGATGAAAGCTGCTATACTAGGCGCTATCCCAGGCGGTTTAGGTCAAATCGTCGTGTTTGCTGAAGAAGAAAAAGTTGAAGAAATTGGCGTGATTTCTTATTTTCAAGTAATTCGGCTGTTACTAGTCGTTGTATTCGTACCGTTTATTGTCGCTGGCCAAGTAATGAGTAAGCAGCCAACTGACGCGAAGCTAACGATTAGTTTAGTATTATTAATTGCACTTGCATGGGTATGCTCACATTTAATGAAACGCATCCATTTGCCAGTCGCATTTTTCATCACACCAATTATTTTGTTAATTACGTTGCAACTCACAACACCAATCGCAATGCCTCAAGTACCTGGCATCGTCATGGACGTTGCACAGCTACTAATCGGCGCCCATATTGGCTTAATGCTCAAGCCACATATGATTAAGCTTCCAGTACGTGTACTTGTAGGTGGCATTTTCAGCGCATTCGCACTAATCGCCTTAACATTCGGCTCAAGCTTCCTAATGTCGTTTACATTGGACGCAACATTCGCTACAAGTTTCCTAAGCACAGCTCCAGGTGGCTTAGATCAAATGGTATTATTAGCTGATGCAGTTAATGCAGAAGTCTCGCTTGTGTCGATGTTCCAAACGTTCAGGCTATTATTCATCTTTATTTTAATTATGCCTTTGATGAAAATGTTTTACCGTTGGCGAGCCAAAAAAGAGGTTGTCTACAATCAGGAACAGTACCAGCGTCAGTACAACCAGGGAGCAAAGTAAAAAAATCGATTTGGCAAAGTCCTTGTTTAAAGGGCTTTTTTTATATTCTGATTTTAGATAAGATTTTGCTGATACGTGTAGGGAATGTTGGTGAAGTATATAAGTAAATGTGTTTATAGAAAGTAAGATTATCTATTGTAATAAACGTTTTTTAAAAAATGTATCAATTTCCCAAAATAGATGTATATAAATCTTAAAAACTGGCGAAACTAATCATACATCCCCCATTTGTTGAAAGAGCATCTGCTTTTCCTTTAGCAGATGCTCTTGTTTTTAATCAGTTTCTTCATTTTTTATCTTGCTTTCGGAGGATGAAAATCCAGTCACATCAAGGGTTATGGACTCTAACTATAACAAATTTGGTTCCATTAAAAAGATAGTGACTATAACAAAAAAATTTTGTATCAGTATGTAATAGTATCCCATCTGTAAGACCCAATCGTGATAAAATCAAACAAATAGAGTTATGAAACCTCGTACATAAAATATGAAATTAGCTAATAACAGAAATCACAAAAAAAGTCATTAGAATAAAGGGGAAAGATAGGAATGGCGGAATTCATAAATTGGAAAAATGGTGCTTGCGGGCATAAATTTATAGCCTCTTTTAGCGGAGGAAAGGATAGTGTCTTAGCTTTATATAAAGCAATGAAGGCTGGAGAAGCAGTTGGACTAATCGTCATGCTGGAGGAAGAAGGGAAACGTTCCAGATCCCATGGAATGCCTCCTGAACTCATACGTGCCCAAGCTCAATCGATAGGTTTGCCCGTATATACTGCAGCTGCAAGTTGGACAGATTATGAAAAAGTATTTATGCACCTTTTAGAAAAAGCTAAAAATCAAGGAGCAGAAGTATTAGTAACTGGAGACTTAGATATGCCTGCTCATGGCTGTTGGCATGAAAAGGTTACGAAGAATGCTGGATTAAAGCTTGGGATGCCTTTATGGGAAATGAACCATCGTGAAGCTGTCGAAGAGTTCATAAATCTAGGGTTTGTAACGACCGTTGTAACGGTTAATTTAACACTTGGAATGCGAGAGGACGATTTAGGGCGAAC
This sequence comes from Peribacillus sp. Hz7, assembly GCF_042136355.1. Classification (NCBI taxonomy): domain Bacteria; kingdom Bacillati; phylum Bacillota; class Bacilli; order Caryophanales; family Bacillaceae; genus Peribacillus; species Peribacillus sp. Hz7. The sequence continues at coordinate 3,600 of NZ_JBHHJV010000030.1, read as the reverse complement.
GTTAACCCATGAATATGTGAAGGAGCTTGAAGCTCGCGGTATTGATCCCTGCGGAGAAGGTGGAGAGTTCCATACTACAGTCATAGATGGGCCTATTTTTAAACATCCTATTCCAGTTCAGAAATGTGAGATTATTAAGGACGGAGAATATGCCTTTTTGCCTTTGGAGCTAGATTAGATGGCGGATATGGGTTAAGCCATTGAAAACACCTTTCTAGTACTCCGTCCCTGGCTTTCTCATAATGGTTTAGTCAACACTTCTCTATAAACGCTTTGACGATGTTATTAAATTGTGCTGGCTTTTGAATGTTGGATAAGTGACCTGTTTGATTAAGCAGAGTCAGTTTCGCTTTACGCGCCCACCATTGCGTAACGTGAGCGTTGTACAAATACGGTGTAACGTTATCGTGACTGGATGAGATGATTTGAATCGGCACTGTTGTAAGCGTTAGCATCATTAAGTAATTAATGCCTTGGGTTGCCCTTGCTGTTTGAATATACGTTTCTCTGTTCAAATGGAACGTCTGCAGCGCATGATTTATCGTCTCGTCACTCGGCCTGTACAAAGAATCAAGGGCTATCTTTTTTATATAGTCCTCGTCCGATAAGCGATTTAAAGAACGCTCCTGATCCTGTAAAACCAGTTCCGACAATAATCCAGGTACATAGCTTGTTGTGTTAGCGAGTATCATAGACTTTACGCGTTTTTTCGCTTGACTATGAATTTCTTGAACAATCATGCCGCCAAGTGATAGCCCGCAAAAATGAGCAGACTCGATACCGTTTTCATCTAGCATGCTTAAAATATCTTGTGCAAAGTAACGTAAAGCTATATTTTGCGTGACCGGTGATGTCCCATGCCCTCGCAAAGTTGGAATGAACAACTGAAAATACTCTGATAACTCTTCTTGTAATTTCCAAGCGTCTCCTGTTTGACCTAACCCATGAATCAGAACTAAAGGTTGACCTTCTCCAATTGTGCGATAAAACATAGTTCATCACCCCTTTGTATATATATATTTTTGTTCCTTTGGATTGTTCATTAAATGGAGGCTGTGCATTTAATTCGGTAATCAGTATCTGTACCAGTGGTGAGGGACAGACATCTGAAATTACGATAGTTAGATGTATTAATTGGTTAGGGAAGAGGTTCTCGTTGTATGAAAGAGGGCGATGTAGGTTAGCGACATTTAAACATAAAGGTTAAGGGAGGCTGAATTATTGGTATAACAGGAATATTTCTAGGTGTAACAGCGTAAATATGTCACAGATGAACACAGTAAATGTGTAACAGTGTTAGTGAGCTAAGTTAGAAATTTTATTGATGATTTTTCAAAAATTAGAAAGGGGAATGGATAAATGATTAAATCAAATTTGAAAATGAAAGATGGTACAAAACCTCGTTCTGATAAAAAAATTCGTGTCAATTCTTCCTTGGATTCTGATACACATGAAAAATTAAAGAAACTTGCGGTTAGTTGTGATATGACTAAGACGATGCTTTCAGCTGAGATCATAAAAATTGTGGTCAATCATGTTGAGTTCATTGAGTGGTTTCAAGGTAGATACAATAAAAACGAGCAGTATAAGGTGTTTCCTATTAGGAAAGATGGCAAGACTTATTACTAAGCATATTTGTCCAAGTTCTTGCCTATCTTTTTATATAATGTGTAGCACTTTGCACACATGCCTTCTCGTTTTTTACTATCATTTGTTGTTCGTTTGCCGCACCAACTACATTTTTTCATACCTATGACACTCCTTGTCTATTTGATTATTAATCATTATGGACAGGGGGGGGTTATTTTATACATATTATAAAATTACTAAATTGTCTTTTAACTCTTTTTGTAATTAGGGGGAGATATAAGGATAACATTTTTATAAAATTTGCAGATTTCCATAAGATATCATAGGAGAAGAATTTTAAATCTTACATTTTCGGTCCCTGGTGATTGTTTGTACTTTCTTCGATGTTTTCTATTTTAGTATATTATGTGCTGATTTAAAAAAACCTATTAGGATTGTTATTGAGTTAAAACTACATTGGAATAAACAAAAGGACAGATAACAAGAAAAAAACACATCCCATTAGAAAGAATAGGATGTGTTGATAATTTTATTCGTCTGCTTCTTCTCCAGTACGATTTGTTTGCGTTGGAAGTGTATCCCAAAAACTTGCATCAACAGTTTCAATTGAATTATCGGCAAGAGCTCTAACAGCTGCATCCAAAGTGGTAATGGTTTGTTTTATTAGATAGCCGTTGCTTTTTTGTCCAAGTGCAACTGATTCGACATTGTGATCTGACATACCTCGCATTTCAAAGAGAAGCGTTGCAATATCATAACGAACGGCTGCACCGTTACGACCTATATTTTCTCCTGATCCTCCATTATATTTACCAATATGCCCCCAGCCAGTAGGTTCTATTGCATTATATACAACAGCACCTAGCTTTTTAGAAGCTTCTAACACTTCAGGTTTTACATTAGCGTTTGTTGGATAAAGCATCGAACCTGAAACAAGTTCACCTTCTGTTTCGCTCAACGTCCCTTGATGATGTAAATCAATCATGTAATCAATATCGTATTTTGCAAAAACATTTTCATGTAATGCTTTTACTTCGACTTGCATTTCACTAGTTTCTTTATCATGCTCACGGTTTAAGTCGACACCGTTAGCGTTTGCACGAGTTAGATGTCTATCACCCTTTGCAAAGTAGTCATCAAGAGAGAAATTAACATCACCCATAGCTCCATCTGCGTTTAACATAGGAATAATCAGGATATTTATATTTTCTAGCAAACCTTTAGTCTTATTCGTGCCTAGATGTTTAATAAATTCGAGTGCACCTTCAGTAGTCAGTTGTTCGTTTCCGTGCTGTTGGGTTAAAAATAGTATAGTGGGGTTTTCAGGATCGGATATGTACTTTGCTAGATAAATATCTCGTCCCTTTACCGTTTTTCCAATCACTTCAAGTGTCAATGCTTCTTGTTTAGCATCCTGGGTTTTAAGGTAACTTACCAAACTGTCATAAGTATGTAGAATTGAAGTTGTTACTTGACCATTTCCAGCGCTAGGACCATTTCCAACCGCATCAACTGGGCCGGCAACAACTGTTACTGCGCTTAAAGTTATTAAACTAGATAATGAAACTGATAGAATTTTCTTCTTTAAATTCATCAAATCTCTCCCTTGTATGTTTAATAGTTTTAAAAATGGATATTATTTACATTTTATAATTTATAACACTTATTGTTAATAGTGAATAATAACTATGTTTTCTTAGCTCCTACTTTCTGTATGACCTTCACAGCAGTTCTCTCTCGTTTTTTATCAATGATAAACTTGTTTAAACTCTTCTATTTCTTTATCTATGTTCAGTTAATAGGCAAAAGTTAAGTTTTGTTACACTTATAACAGTTTTAGTGTATAGAAAACGTAGTTTTTCTATATCAAAATTTGCTTAACGTATGTTTGTTTTTGTCAATATTGATTTGAGCCAGAGCGATCACTTCAAAAGCGAGCCACTTCATTCTGAGTTATTTCCATATTTAGGGGAGGATTAGGAGTTTAGGGTATCTGGCCCGAGGGGCCAG